>CAISJH010000838.1 GCA_903885585.1 uncultured beta proteobacterium | reverse complement strand
GTAGGCCGCACGTTTGTCCATGTTGCGGAGATCAGACAGAAGATCGGCTCGGCGCACCTTGATCTCGTGCACGATGGGCTCGACGAGATCCTCGCGCGTGGTGTGGCGGATGGAAAAGACATCGGGCACCGCCATCGCCCATCGCGTGGCGGGCGGCGGGGCGTCTACCGCGGGCAAGACCCCTTTGAACAAAGGCGGCGACCGAGCCGCAGAGACCGTTGGGTCGGCAGCGTCGGCTCGCCCTTCCGACGGGTCCTGCCCGTCCCCGATGTCCCCGATGTCCCCCACCTCCGCAGCGCCTGCGGCGTCTTCAGCGCCAGCCTCGGCGACCGGCAGCGCCGCCCGCAAAGGCAGCCCCCGCCACACAACGCGCCCCGCCCGCTGCATCTCCAGCGCCACCCGAGCCACCAAGTCCTCGTGTGGGTCGCGCGCCGCGCGGTTGCGCTGCAGCGTCTGCGCCAGCACCTGCAAGCCGGCGTCGGTGACGCGCAGGGTTTCCCGCCCGGCAGGGTCTTGTCGGCGCTCCAGGAGACCAGCGGCCAGCAGTTCCACCTCGATCAAGTCCTGGTAGGGCCACCCGGCCGAGCGCCACACCTCGCGCAGGCGTCGTCGGTGCGTGGCGGGCAGGTTGAAGACCGGGGACGGCATGGTCCAAGCGTAGCGCGACATGGGCCACCCTGGCCCGCGGCGGCACCCGACGATCGCCGGATGCGTGCAATTCTTCGACATCCCCTGGCTTGAACGGCGTGTTCAAGCGCTTGCCATGCACGCCCGGGCTGTCGGCGCGATGATCACGCCATGGACACGATCAACACCCCAGCCTTCGTCTGCCAGCGGCCGCGCCGCGTTGAGCGCCTCGTCGCCGGCCAACCCACCAGCGATGGCGCCGGCGTCAAGCTCGTGCGCGTGCTGACGCAGAACCTGCAGCGCCGGCTGGACCCCTTCCTCATGCTGGATGCCTTCGGCAGCGACAGCCGCGACGACTACATCGGCGGCTTCCCGGACCACCCCCACCGCGGCTTCGAGACGGTGACCTACATGCTGGAGGGCCGCATGCGCCACCGCGACTCCGCCGGCAACGAAGGCCTGCTGACCAACGGCGCCGTGCAGTGGATGACAGCCGGGCGCGGCGTCATCCACAGCGAGATGCCGGAGCAGGAAGATGGCCGCATGGAAGGCTTCCAGCTCTGGTTGAACCTGCCGGCACGCGACAAGATGTGCACGCCCTGGTACCGGGACATCCCCTCAGCAGAGATTCCGGAAGTGCAGGCCGAGGGCGTCAAGGTGCGCGTCATCGCCGGCCAGGCGCTGGGCGTGCAGGGCGCCATGCAACGCGAGGCCACCGCGCCCACCTACCTGGACGTGCATCTGGCGCCCGGCGCGCGCTTCGACCAGGCACTGCCGCCCGGCCACAACGCCTTCGTTTACGTGTACCGCGGGTCGTTGACGGTGGCGGACACCGAGGTGCCGCGCCAGCGCATGGCCTTGCTGGCCAACACGCCGGGCAGCGATGGTGTGGTGCTGAAGGCCCATGCGGAAGGCGCCCAAGCGGTGCTGATTGCCGGCCAGCCGCTGAACGAACCCATCGCGCAGTACGGCCCCTTCGTGATGAACACCAACCAGGAAATCTACCAAGCGGTGGAGGACTTCCAAGCGGGGCGGCTGGCGTAGCCGCCCCCACGGAGCCACCGGGCTTCAGACCTTGGCGTTCAGCTGCGCGCGGGCCAGCAAGCCGGCATCGGGTTCACCGGTGGCCAGGGCGTCCACGCCGGCCAGCATGCCCAGCGACACCACGGCGGCAAAGGCCAGGGAGAGCAGGCGGGTGGCGAGGGGAAGGCGGATTTGATCGTGGTGCATGGTGAGCTCCTTCGTTTCAGTGTTGCAGGCGACTCGTGGTCGGTGCATGCACTGTAGGGAAGGGCCCTGGACGGGGCCAGCGGCTTGCGACGAACGGGCCTCTGCCAAGGACCGTCAGCCGCCCAAGCGGATGAGCCGTCGCCGGATGCGAAGCGCCACGTCAGCCGAAGGGCCGCACGCCGATCAACGGGCCGTGCAGCCACATCGCAAACACGATCCAAGCCCCCACACCGGCCACCACCGTCAGCAGATTGCCCTGCACAGTGCCGGCCGGGTAGGTGATGCCTGAGGCGCGGTCCCGGCGGCGAGCGGCGCGGAAGCACAGCACCGCCCAGACCAGGAAGCCGCCGAACAGCAGCAGATCCGCCAGGGTGTGGTTGGCCAGCAGGTGCGACAACGCCCACACCTTGACGCCCACCACCATGGGATGGCCGATGCG
>CAISJH010000837.1 GCA_903885585.1 uncultured beta proteobacterium | reverse complement strand
CGGCAGCGGCGCTCGAAGCCGTACTTGTGCACCAGGTGCTCCGCAATGATGCAAGTGCGGGTCATCGTCGTGACGACGGAGAACCCCGTAGCCAGCATCGAGGCGGCGTGAAAGGCGGCCTCGGCAATGCCCAGCACCGGGGCGTCGGTGGCCTCTCGCGCGGCATCCAGCCCCGGATCGCCAAAGCAGGCGATGACCACCGCATCCGGCGTGGCGGCAGGGTCTGCCCCCGCCAGCCGCACCTGCTCCGCCACCCCGGCCGCGGCGAAGGCCTCGTCGTACTGACCCTCAATGGACAGCGGCCCGAAGCTCGGGTTGACGGCCACGATCTGCGTACCAGCGGCCGCCACGTCGCGGGCGGCCTGGGCGATGCCGGCCGTCATGGCCGACGAGGTGTTGGGGTTGACGAGCAGCAGCTTCATGGTGGGGTTTTGGAGCACCGGGTTGGTGCGGATTGCATACAAAAATGGGGCGCGGGCAGACTATCACGTCTTTTGCGCTGCATCTTGGTGCGCTAAGCTCGCCTGCCAGCGTGAGGCTGGCAGCAGGGCGCCCCAGGAACGGGCGAAAACCATGCCAGGGCACCGAACCCGCGGGTTCAGTAAGCTGGCATGTGGGTTGCATACAAAACGATGACAAGCATGGATCGCACCATGGCGGATAACGGCACTCGCATCGTCCGCAGGTACATGTGTTGAAGGGTTGAGACCGGGTTCGAGGGCCGGCCCGCCCGCTTTTTGTTCACCCCACCAGCAGGAGTCCTTCATGAACCATCTCGGTACCCCGGGTCGCAAGACCTCAGGCCTTGTCAGCACCGGCCTTGTGAAGTCAGGTCTTGTCGCGGCCATGCTCGCCATGGGCGCAGCCGGCAGCGCGCTGGCACAGGAAAAGGTGCTGCGCATCGCGATGACCGCCGCCGACATCCCGCGCACGCTCGGCCAGCCCGATCAGGGCTTCGAGGGCAACCGCTTCACCGGCATTCCCATGTACGACGCGCTGACGCACTGGGACCTCTCCAGCGCCGAAAAGCCCAGCGTGCTCGTGCCAGGCCTGGCCACCAGCTGGGCCGTGGGCGCCACCGACAAGACCAAGTGGACCTTCAAGCTGCGTCCGGGCGTGAAGTTCCATGACGGCGCCCCCGTGAATGCCGACGCCATCGTCTGGAACGTACGCAAGGTGCTGGACAAGGACGCCGTGCACTTTGACGCCAGCCAGGTGGGCGTGACCGCCTCGCGCATGCCCACGCTGCGCAGCGCGCGCAAGATCGACGACCTGACCGTGGAACTCACCACCAGCGAGCCCGACGCCTTCCTGCCGATCAACCTCACCAACCTGTTCATGGCTTCGCCAGCGCATTGGCAGAAGAAGTTCGACGCGGCCGCCGGCGCCACCCCGGCTGACAAGGCCAAGGCCGCCTGGACCGCCTTTGCCGCCGACGCCTCCGGCAGCGGCCCCTTCAAGATGGCCCGCTTCGTGCCACGTGAGCGCCTGGAAGTGGTGGCCAACAAGGCCTACTGGGACCCCAAGCGCACGCCCAAGATCGACCGCGTCGTGATGCTGCCCATGCCCGAGGCCAATTCGCGCACCGCGGCGCTGCTGTCGGGCCAGGTGGACTGGATCGAGGCCCCGGCACCTGACGCCATGGCACAGATCCGCCAGCGCGGCTTCGTGATGTACAGCAACCCGCAGCCGCACGTGTGGCCGTGGCAGTTGTCGTTCGCCGAAGGTTCGCCCTGGTTGAACCGGGACGTGCGCCACGCTGCCAACCTGTGCGTGGACCGCGAGGGCCTGTCCAAGCTGCTGGGCGGCATGATGGGCATTCCCAAGGGCACCGTGCCCCCGGGCCACCCGTGGTGGGGCAACCCCAAGTTCGACATCAAGTACGACGCCAATGCCGCCCGTGCGCTGATGACCAAGGCCGGCCACTCCGCGGCCAAGCCGCTGAAGGTGAAGATCCAGATCTCCGCCTCGGGTTCGGGCCAGATGCAGCCGCTGCCCATGAACGAGTTCGTGCAGCAGTCGCTGAAGGCCTGCTTCTTCGACGTGGAGTTCGACGTCATCGAGTGGAACACGCTGTTCACCAACTGGCGCAAGGGCGCGAAGGATCCGTCGGCCAACGGCACCAACGGCATCAACGTCAGCTACGCCGCGATGGACCCCTTCTTCGCCATGGTGCGGTTCACCAGCACGGGCGCCTTCCCGCCGGTGTCCAACAACTGGGGCTACTTTGGCAACGCCGAGTTCGACAAGCTGATCGCCGATGCGCGCACCAGCTTTGAAGACAAGGCGCGTGACGCGGCCCTGGCCAAGCTGCACGCCCGCATCGTGGAGGAAGCGCCGTTCGTGTGGATCGCGCACGACGTCGGCCCGCGTGCCATGAGCGCCAAGGTCAAGGGCGTGGTGCAGCCCAAGAGCTGGTTCATCGACATCGCGCCGATGACCATCGACTGAACGGTCTCTCTCCTACAGCCCCTGCCCGCCTCCGGGCCCCGGCGCCAGACCAGGCCCGGGGAGCCGGAGGCCCCTCCTGACCATGCTGCTCTACCTGCTGCGACGACTGATCTACGCGCTGCCCATCATGTTCGGGGTGGCGCTGGTGTGCTTCTCCCTGGTGCACGTGGCACCGGGCGACCCGCTCGTGTCGGTGCTGCCTCCGGACGCCTCGGTGGAGCTGCAAAACCAGCTGCGCACGCTCTACGGCTTCGACCGCTCGCTGCCCGAGCAGTTTGTGTCCTGGATCTGGCGCGCGCTGCAGGGCGACCTGGGCACCTCGATCGCCACCAGCCGGCCCGTCACGGCGGAGGTGTTCAAGGCCGTGGTCAACACCCTGCGTCTGGCCGTGCTGGCCACGCTGATCGGCTTCGTGCTGGGCAGCCTGTTCGGCTTCGTCGCGGGCTACTTCCAGAACTCCTGGGTCGACAAGGCCGCATCCTTCACTGCGGTGCTGGGCGTGAGCGTGCCGCACTACTGGCTGGGCATGGTGCTCGTCATCATCTTCTCGTCGCAGCTGATGTGGCTGCCGGCCAGCGGTGCCGGCCCCGGCGGCTCGGACCAGTGGATGTGGAACTGGGAGCACATCAAGCACATGGTGCTGCCCGCGCTGACCATGAGCGTCATCCCCATGGGCATCATCGCGCGCACCGTGCGCGCCCTCGTGGCCGAGATCCTGGCGCAGGAGTTCGTGGTGGGCCTGCGCGCCAAGGGCCTGACCGACCTGGGCATCTTCCTGCACGTGGTGAAGAACGCCGCCCCGACCGCCCTGGCGGTGATGGGCCTGCAACTGGGCTACCTGCTGGGCGGCTCCATCCTGATTGAGACCGTGTTCGCCTGGCCGGGCACGGGCTTCCTGCTGAACGCCGCCATCTTCCAGCGCGACCTGCCGCTGCTGCAGGGCACCATCCTGGTGCTGGCCCTGTTCTTCGTGCTGCTGAACCTGTTGGTGGATGTGGTGCAAACCCTGCTGGACCCGCGCATCGCGCGCAGCTGACGCCGTGAGCAGCCTCATATGAACATGCTCAACATCACCGTCGACCCGCGCAAGGTGCCGGAAGTCGCCTTCGAACGTTCACCCGGCTACTGGCAGACCGTGGCCCGGCGCCTGCTGCGCGACAAAGTGGCCATGGGCGCAGCGCTGGTGGTGCTGGGCCTGGTGGTCCTGGCCGTCTTCGGACCCATGCTGACTCCGGCCGACCCCTACAAGGCCTCGATGCTGTCGCGCCTGAAGCCCATCGGCACGCCGGGCTTCCCGCTGGGCACCGATGAACTGGGGCGTGACCTGCTGTCGCGCCTGATGGTGGGGGCGCGGCTGTCACTGTTCATGGGCATCACGCCCGTGGTGTGTGCCTTCTTCCTGGGCTCGCTCATCGGCATCGTGGCCGGGTTTGCGGGCGGCCCGCTGAACACCGCGCTGATGCGCACCATCGACGTGTTCTACGCCTTCCCCTCGGTGCTGCTGGCCATTGCACTGTCGGGCGCGCTGGGCGCGGGCATCACCAACTCGCTGATCTCGCTGACCGTCGTGTTCATCCCGCCCATTGCCCGCGTGGCCGAGAGCGTGACCACGCAGATCCGCTCGCGCGACTTCGTCGAGGCCGCGCGCGCCTCGGGGGCGGGCGCCTTCACCATCGTGCGCGTGCATGTGCTGGGCAACGTGCTGGGTCCCATCTTCGTCTATGCCACCAGCCTGATCGCGGTGTCCATGATCCTGGCGTCGGGCCTGAGCTTCCTGGGTCTCGGCGTCAAGCCACCCGAGCCCGAGTGGGGCCTGATGCTCAACACCCTGCGCACGGCCATCTACACCCAGCCGGCGATCGCCGCGCTGCCCGG
>CAISJH010000836.1 GCA_903885585.1 uncultured beta proteobacterium | reverse complement strand
TGCCGAGGTGGTAGTACACGTGCTGACCGACTCGGCTCCTGACGGTGAAGCCGAAGCCCTCCTTGAAGCGTTGCAGTGAACGCCCGTCGGCCGTCTCGACCTCCACCTGCAGCTCGATGTCCTTGAGCTCGATTGCACGGGAGTTCAGCAGCAGGCTCAGCTCCACCGACTCTCCCCCAGCCAGGATGAAGACTTCGGTACGGCCAGAGGTCCCAGGCTGCAGTTGTAAAGGCGACTCCACAACCCGCTGGAATCCGTGCTCGACGTAGTGGACGATGCCCCAGACGAGGCTGGCAACCATCACGGCGCCGGCACTTACGATCATGGCGATGCCCAGGAAGTTGGCGGTCCATTTCATGGGCTTGCTCCTCAGGCGATCTGGCGGCTTGCCATGCGGTGAAACAAGGAGCCCTCCTGCTGCATCAACTCGGCGTAGGTTCCGCTTTGCACAATCGCCCCCTTGTCGAGCACGTAGATGCGGTCGGCATCGATGATGGTGTTCAGGCGGTGTGCGATGACCACACGTGTCACCTTGCGCTTGCGCAGGCTCTCGGTCACGATGGCCTGGGTGCGGTTGTCCAGGGCGCTGGTGGCCTCGTCGAAGAAGACCATGCGCGGGCGCGTGGCGAGGGCGCGCGCGATCAGCAACCGTTGACGCTGCCCACCAGACAGCGTTGAGGCGCCCTCGGGCAAGAGGGTGTGCATGCCCATGGGGAAGGACTTCACGTCCTCGGCAAACCCGGCAGCCTCCGCCGCCTCCCAAGCCTCGTCCATGCTGAGGCTCGAGGCCCCGCAGATCGCGTGGTAGAGCGTGCCCGCATTGATCTTGCCATCTTGCAGCACGACACCGATCTGGCGCCGCACTGACAGCATGTTGAGCTCTGCAACATCCTTCTTGTCCACCAGGATCTGGCCGGACTCGGGAAAGTCGAATCCGAGCAGCAGCTTGAGGATGGTCGATTTGCCGCTGCCCGACGGCCCCACCAGGGCGATGAACTCGCCCGGGTGCACCTTCAGGGATATGTTGTCGAGGACCTTCGGCCCCTCAGGCTGGTAGCGAAAGGTGACGTTGTGGATCGCGATGTGGCCGTCGATCCGCCCCGGTTCGGTCCTGTTCACTCCGCTTTCCACGGTTTCCGACAAGATCGGGCGCACCAGCTCGCGCTTGACCAGCTGCTGGTAAATGGTGATGAAGGTCGAGAAGAAGCCAACGATCCCACCGATGACGGCACCGAAGGCGCCCTGCACCGCAAAGAACACGCCAACCGTCAGCAGCGCAGGTGCCAACGGGGAGACCGCCTGCATCGCTGCGGTCTCGGCCACCATGCCGCCGGCCAGGTAGTACAGCGCGATGGTGCTACCGGTCTGGACGGTCATGTTGACGAGCGAGGACTGATGCTGCAGTTGAGCGATGGCGTAGGACTCACGCAGCTGATGACCATAGCGGCGTGCCCATTGGTTGAGCGCGCGCTGATCTGCGCCGGCAATCTGCAGCTTTGTCACGCCATTGATCATCTGAGTGACAAACCCGAACAGCACGCCGCTCTCCTTTTCAAGCTCCAGGCTCTTCTGTCGCATCAGGAAGGAGTAGGTGATCGAGAACACCGCCGTCAGCACGGCGGCCGCCACGGCCAGCAACGCCAGCTTGGCGGAGTAAAGAAAGCACATGAAGAGCATGATCAGGGTGCCGAGCAAGCCGAAGAGCGTGCTCAGCGTGGTCATCGAAAAACCGGCACTGATCTCGGAAATCATCATGGCCCGGTTCAGCAGGTCGCCGCTGGAGTACTGCCTGAAGAACTTCAGCGGCAGTCGCAGCAGTCTGTCCATGACCGCGGCCTGCATGTGGGCCGTCATGGCTGTCCTGACCCGGATCGAAATGAGGCCCGTGGACAAACCAAACAGGAACAGGCCGATCGACATACCTGCCAGGCCCACGGCCAGTTCCTGCATCAAGTCCCGGTTGGCATCCGGAATCACCTTGTCGATCATCATCCGGTTGGCCACAGGCATCACCGCGCCCAGCAAGCCCGTGAGGAAGGAAAACAGCAGCATCAGCTTGAAGTCGGGCAAGTAAGGCTTGATGACCGCCCAGGACAGCCGGTTGAACGACAGCTCGTCCATCACGGGCAACGGCCGCACAAAGGAGTAGGCCACCTCCTCGAAGTCCTCGGCCAGTGTCTCGGTCAGGTCGCTGACTGCCCCGGTTTCACCGTCGATGACCTGATAGCGGCGCGACATGCCCCACCAGGAGGCGCGCTGCACCAAGGCCACTGGCGAACCGTTCGCCTTGCGAAAGGCCAGCAAAGGCCCCACGTCGTCATCCCACCACTGGTCGCGCAAGCGCACCCGCCGTGCCCGCGTGCCGGACAGTCGGGTGATCGCCTCGATCTGCTCCTCCCGGCGGGGCATCAGGCGAAACGAGGGGTCGTCGAGGAACGTGATCCCCAGCGGCTTGCCCACCGCCTGCAAGGCGTTGAGCAAGGGACGATCCTGCGCGCCAGGGGCCCTGACGTCGTCGACTCGTGGGACGAAGCTCAACAGGTCGACCGTCTGACGCCGCCGATTTCCCTCGATGGATGCGAGACGCTCGAAGCGCCGGATTTCCTCCAACTCCGCTTGCCGCAGACGGTCAAGCACACGGCCCACGAACAGACTTGTCAAGGTTTGCGTGCCGCGAATCAGTGGTGCCAGCGCAGGTGCTCCAGAGGCCACGTGAAAGACGCCCACGGCCTCGTCACTGACAACGCGAAACCACAGTTCATCGCCGGCCGCAATGTCGCCGCCGTGCTCGGGGCTGAGCTCCAGCCTCTGCAGACCCAATGTCTGCAGACGCCCCGAGCGCAACTCAAGAACATGCAATCCGACGTCCTGGGGGCGGAAAGTCTGGCCGCTGCGGAACACGAACGGCGCACCGGGAGCCGGCCGCTCGGCAAAGGTAGGC
>CAISJH010000835.1 GCA_903885585.1 uncultured beta proteobacterium | reverse complement strand
GTTGAGCGCCTGGCTGATCTTCTTCAGCAGCTTGCGCTCGCGGTCGCGCGTGCGAAGTTCCAGCGCGTGCTCTTCCTCGATGGTGGCACGGTCGGCCGGGTCCGGGACGATGGTGGTGTCTTCGCGCAGGTGTTCGGTGGTTTCGCCCGCGTTGGACAGCAGATCGTCCTTCTGCGCCTGCAGGCGCACGCGGAAGAAATCGATCTGCTGCTCGTTCATGTATTCGGCTTCAGGCATGGCCAGGAGTTCGGCCTCAGTGAGGTCACGACCGGGCTTGGTCTTCCATGCGTTGGCGAGCTTGGGGTCTGCCTTGACGGCAGGTTTCACGATGTTCATGGGTTCAGGAAGTGTTCGGGCCGCGGCTCGCGCCGGTCCGAATCGGTCAGCAAAGGTATGGGTGGGCGGTGCCACAGGCGCCACGACGGGCGGGGGCGCGGTCTTCTTGTTGCCACCCTTGGAAGCGGTGGGGGGTATCGGAGAGGCGATCTTGGAGGCCTGCGGAGCCGGTGCCCCGCTCTTGCCTGCCGCAGATTTGGCCGCAGGTGCGGGACCCTGTGGGGCTTTGGCAGGGCCAGCCTTTGCGGTACCGCCGACAGCTTTGGCGGCGGTCGTGGGGGCTGCTGGGCTGGTGGTCTTGGCGGGAGTCTTGCTCACGGGTCTCTCCTGACCTTGGTGCTCGCATCCGCCATCGAGTGTGCGCCGTGGTCCTGTCAGGGGCTGCGGGGCAAGCGCTCAAGCGGCGGATATCCGAACGTCATGCTCGGGTTTTCGGGCGCGCGGATTGTGCCACCACCCACCGGGGCCTTCACTGCCCCGGTTCGACCGCATGGGGACGGCACTTCCAAAGGGTGTTCGACGCGACGTCGGACCAACATGGCGAGGGCTCAAGCCAGGCACTGCTCCAGCCCCTGCAGCAACACGTCTCGAGGCAGATCGATGCCGATGAAAACCATCTTGCTCTGCTTCTTTTCGCCGGGCATCCACTTGGGCCCCAAGTCACTGCCCATCAACTGGTGCACGCCCTGGAAAACCACCTTGCGGTCGCTGCCCTTCATGTAGAGCACGCCCTTGTAGCGCAGCATCTTCGGGCCGTAGACCTGCACGATGGCGCCCAGGAAGTCTTCCAACTTGGCCGGATTGAAGGCGCGGTCGCTGCGGAACACGAAGGACTTGACGTCGTCGTCATGGGCATGGTGATGCGGGTGGTCGCAATGTTCGCCGTGCTCATGGTCGTGGTCATGGTGGTGCGCGTGGTCATGCCCATGATGATGGTCATGACCGTCATCGGCCTTGAGGAAGTCCGGGTCGATGTCGAGCTTCGCGTTGAGGTTGAAGCCTTTCAGGTCGAAGACCTCGGCAATCGAGACTTCACCAAAGTGCACCGCCTTCTGCGGGGCGCGCGGGTTCATGTGCTTCAGTCGGTGGATCAGCGCGTCCACTGTCTCCTTGGACACGAGGTCGGTCTTGCTGATGAAGATCTGGTCAGCGAAGCCCACCTGACGCCGCGCTTCCTGGCGCGTGTCGAGCTGGGTGTCGGCGTGTTTGGCGTCCACCAGGGTGAGGATGGAGTCCAGCAGGTAGCTGCCGGCCACTTCATCGTCCATGAAGAAGGTCTGCGCCACAGGCCCGGGGTCGGCCAGGCCGGTGGTTTCGATGACCACGCGGTCAAAGCTCAGCTCGCCCTTGCGGCGCTTTTCGGCCAGGTCGGCCAAGGTGCTGCGCAGGTCTTCCCGAATGGTGCAGCACACGCAGCCGTTGCTCATCTGGATGATCTGCTCCTCGGTGTTGACCGACAGGATGTCGTTGTCGATGTTCTCCTCGCCGAACTCGTTTTCGATCACGGCGATCTTCTGCCCGTGGGCCTCGGTCAGCACGCGCTTGAGCAGCGTGGTCTTGCCGGCGCCCAGGAAGCCGGTGAGGATGGTGGCGGGAATGAGGGACATGGCGTTGTGTGCAGTCAAGGTTGGCGGTACGGTATTCTCCCGCCTGTCGTCACTTCCGGCACCGTCGTGTCAGAACCTCATTCCGGACGGTCCGCCCGCGCGTCGAACCCGCGCCCGGCGGACAAGCCCGCAGACAAGCGCAGCATCCTCGAGCGTCTGGTGGAGTTCATCTCCCCCGGCCCCGACTCCCGCGACGAGTTGATCGAGTCGCTGGCTGACGCCGAGGAGCGTGAGTTGATTGGCCCGGAGTCCCGCGCCATGCTCGAAGGCGTGATCCGCATGGCGGACATGACGGCAGGTGACGTGATGGTGGCCGCGCCCCGCATGGATCTGTTGGACATCAACGCGCCCTATGACGAGTTGCTCGGCCTGGTGATCGAGACTGGCCACTCCCGCTTTCCGGTGCATGACGGAGAGCGCGACAACATCATCGGCATCTTGCTGGCCAAGGACTTGCTGAAGGTGCAGAGGGCACCCGAGCTCAGCCTGCGCACCCTGTTGCGCCCGGCGGTCTTCGTGCCCGAGAGCAAGGGCCTGAACGAGTTGCTGCGCGACTTCCGCTCCAACCGCAACCACTTGGCCATCGTGATCGATGAGTTTGGCAATACCGCCGGGTTGCTTACCATCGAGGATGTGCTGGAGGAGATCGTCGGCGAGATCGAGGACGAGTTCGACGAGCAGGATGCCCACAGTGGCATCGTGACCCTGGCCGACGGCACCCACCGTGTGGCGGGCGATGCCGATGTGTCGGCCGTCAACGAGGCCTTCAGTGTCGAGCTACCCGAGGAGGAGTTTGACACCATCGGCGGGCTGGTGGCTGACCAGCTGGGCCGTGTGCCGCGCCGTGGCGAGGCCGTGCAGGTGCAGGGTCTGAGTTTCTCGGTCATGTTGACCCGCGGTGGGGCCGTACGCTGGTTCAGGGTGTCGCGTGTGGCTGCCTCTGCGGATGACGCCAGAGCTGCCGACTCGGGCGGTCCGCCCGCCGCACCGCCGGCCTGATGTCGGTCATGCGCCGCCTGGGCGGCCTGGTGGCCTTGGCCGCCCTCGGCGCGGGGCAGACCCTGGCGTGCGTGCATACCGACCTGTGGTGGCTGACGCCCCTGGCCGTGGC
>CAISJH010000834.1 GCA_903885585.1 uncultured beta proteobacterium | reverse complement strand
GCTCCACGGTGCGCAAGGTCACGCGGCTGCGCAGCGCGGCGGCCGGCCCGGTGTCCTACATCACCATCTACGTGCCCGAGCCCTTGATCCGCGGCTTTGGCCGGCGCGACCTGGGGCAAAAGCCCGTGCTGCAGTTGCTGGAGGAAAGCGGCATCGAGCTCGGCCGCGCCCGCCAGACCGTGACGGCCAGCGCCGCCAACGCCCAGGTGGCGCGCGAGCTGGACGTGGCCGTGGGCACCGCGCTGCTGTCGGTGCGGCGCCTGGTCTACGACAGCGCCGACCGGCCTGTGCAGCTGCTGCACGGCCTGTACCGTACCGACCGTTACGAGTACCAGATGGAACTCTCGCAGGTGGGCGGTGTGGACGCGCGCATCGTCGCGCACGAGATGGTGCCGTGATGATGAGCGCCAGGCCCGCACCCCAGACCCTCGCCCAGAAGCTGCTGGCGCGCGCCAGCGGCCGAACGCAGGTGGGCGTGGGCGAGATCGTGAACTGCCGGGTGGACCTGGCCATGTTCCACGACTCTTCCGGCCCGCGGCGCCTGAAGCCCATGCTGGAGGAGCTCGGGGCCTCGATCTGGGACCCCTCGCGCGTGGTGCTGGTGATGGACCACTACGTGCCCGCGCAGGACGAGGACTCGCGCCGCATCGTGCGCATCGCGCGGGACTGGGCGGCCGAGCAGCGCTTGCCGCATGTGTATGACTCCATCGGCATCTGCCACGTGGTGCTGCCCCAGCAGGGGCACCTGAAGCCGGGGATGTTCTGCGTGGGCGGCGACTCGCACTCGCCCACGGGCGGCGCCTTTGGCACCTACATGTTCGGCATTGGCGCCACCGAGATGCTGGGCGTGGTGGTGACGGGCGAGCTCTGGGTGCGCGTGCCCAAGACGCTGCGCATGTGGTGGGACGGCGCCCTGGCGCCAGGCCTGACCGCCAAGGACATGATGCTGCACCTGATCGGCCGCCTGGGCATGAACGGCGCCGACTACCAGGCGGTGGAGTTCGCCGGCCCGGCGGTGCGGGCGCTGTCCATGCCCGAGCGCATGACCATGGCCAACCTGAGCGCCGAGATGGGCGCGCAGACCGGCCTCATCGCCCCGGACGACACCACGCTGGCCTGGTTGCGCGGGGTGGGCGTGCAGGACGCCTCGGCTGAAGGCTGGCACACCGACGACGACGTGCCCGAGGGCCCGGCGCTGCAGACCCTGCGCCTGGACGCCAGCGCGCTGGAGCCCCAAGTGGCCGCGCCGCACAGCCCGGCCAACACGCACGGCGTGGGGGCGTTGGCCGGCGTGGATGTGCAGGTGGCCTACATCGGCGCCTGCACGGGCGCCAAGATCGACGACTTGCGTGCTGCCGCCCAGGTGCTGCGCGGGCAGCGCGTGGCCCCGGGCCTGCGCCTGATGGTGGCGCCCGCCAGCCTGCGCGACCAGGCCCAGGCCGAGGATGAGGGCGTGATGCGCGTGCTGCGCGAAGCCGGGGCCGAGCTGCTGCCCACCGCCTGCGGCGCCTGCTCGGGCTATGGCGGCACCATCCCCGACGGCGCCAACGTCATTGCCACCACCGCGCGCAACTTCAAGGGCCGCATGGGCTCGGCCACCGCGCAGGTGTACCTCGCCTCGCCCTACACCGTGGCCGCGTCGGCCCTGCGCGGGCGCATCACCGACCCGCGGGAGGTGATGGCGTGACGAGCACCCACCGCGTCTGGGCCTTCGGTGCCGACATCGACACCGACCAGCTCGCCCCCGGCGCCTACATGAAGCTGGGCATCGAGGGCATCGCGCCGCATTGCCTGGAAGGCGTGCGCGCCGAGTTCGCGCGCGAGGTCCGACGCGGCGACGTCATCGCCGCCGGGCCCAACTTCGGCATCGGCTCCTCGCGTGAGCAAGCCGCCGGCGCGCTGGTGCAGCTGGGCGTGCGCGCGGTGATCGCGCCGTCGTTTTCCGGCCTGTTCTTCCGCAACGCCTTCAACCTGGGCCTGCTGTTGCTCACCTGCCCCGAGGCAGCGCACCTGCGCGAGGGCGAACACATCACGCTGGACCTGCAGGCGCTGACCGTGACCACGGCGCAAGGCGAGGTGCTGCGCTGCGAGCCCATTCCCGGCTTCCTGCTGGACATGGTGGAGGCTGGCGGGCTGCTGAACCAGTTGCGCCGGCGTCTGGCCCAGCAGAACGCGCGTGCCGAGCCGGCTGTCGTTGCCGGCCCGTCGGGCTGAAGCGGACGAGTGCTTTGCGTGGCTGATTCCTGTCCATCGAGCCTGACGAGATGACACCTACCCCTGCTCAGACCCTGGCCGCCGGTTCCGCTGCCTCGGCCCTGTCGCCCGACAGCCCCGCCATCGCGCAACACCCGGCGCGCGTGCTGCGCGCTGCGGCGATGCCGCCCGACACGCCCCATGTGCCGGCGGTGATCGTGGGCGGCGGCGCCTGCGGCATGACGGCCGGCATCCGCCTGCGTGACGCCGGCATCGACTGCGTGGTGCTGGAGCGCGACGCCGTGCCCAGCGGTTCCACTGCCTTGTCCTCGGGTTTCATTCCTGCCGCCGAGACGCGGCTGCAGAAGTCGCGTGGCATCCCGGACTCGCTGGCGCTGTTCCGCCGCGAGATCGAGGCCAAGAGCCACGGCCAGGCCGCGCCGCATTTGGTGGCGGCCTACACCGAGGGCGTGCGCCAGGCCATCGACGCGCTGGAAGCGCATGGCATCACCTTCGAGGTGGCCGACACCTGGCTCTACCCTGGCCACAGCGTGCACCGCATCCACTGCGTGCCCGAGCGCACGGGCGCAGCGCTGCTGGCAGCCCTGGGCCGTGTGGCGGCGGCGCGCGGCGTGGACGTGTTGACCGAGGCCCTGGTGCGCGAGATCTGGGTGGACGAGTCCTCGGCGGACGACCGCATCATCGGCGTGGGCTACCAGCGCCCTGACGGCACGGTGGAACGTCTGGCCTGCGACGCGTTGATCCTGGCCTGCAACGGCTATGGCGGCAACCCCGTGCTGGTGCGTGAGCTCTTGCCGGCCATGGCCGAGGCCAGCTTCGGCGGGCATGTGGGCAATGACGGCAGCGCCATCGCCTGGGGCCGCCGCCTGGGCGCCCGCCTGGCGGACCTGGGCGGCTACCAGGGCCACGGCTCCTGGATCATCCCGCAGGGCGCGCTGATGACCTGGGCCGCGATGATGGAAGGTGGCGTGCAGATCAACGCGCAAGGGCAGCGTTTCCACAACGAGAACCACGGCTATTCCGAAGCGGCGGTGGAGGTGCTGGCCCAGCCCGGCGGCATCGCCTGGAACGCGTTCGACACGCCCGTGCTGGACCTGTTGCAGACCTTCCCGGACTTTGTGGAAGCCCAGGCCAACGGCGCGCTGCGCAGCTTTGCCGACGAGGCTGGACTGGCGGCGCACATCGGCTGCGATGAGACGGCGCTGCGCGCCACCCTGGCCGCCATCGAGCCGGGGGTGGCAGACCGCTTCGGCCGCACCTTCAAGCGCAAGCTGGCTACCCCCTTGCACGCGGTGAAGGTGACCGGCTCGCTCTTTCACACCCAGGGGGGCCTGGACATCGACGCCCAGTGCCGCGTGCTGCGCGAAGACGGGACGCCCCTGCCCAACCTGCTGGCCGCAGGCGGGGCCGCGCGCGGGGTCTCCGGCAACGAGGTCTGGGGCTACCTCACGGGCAACGGTCTGCTCAGCGCAGTGGGCGGTGGCTGGTTGGCGGGGGGGACGGTGGCGGCGCTGCTTGCACAGGAATCCTTGCCATGACGTTGAAACCATGACCCTCAAGACCCGCCTCACCCAGCCCACCCCGGTCCTCGCCCCCGGCATCTACGACGCGCTGACCGCGCTCGTGGCCGAGCAGGCCGGGTTTGAGGCCCTGTACCTGTCGGGCGCCTCCATCGCCTACACGCGCCTGGCGCGCTCGGACATCGGGCTGACCACCGCCACCGAGGTGGCCGACACCCTGGCCCGTATCACCGAGCGGGTGAGCACGCCCGTCATCGTCGACGCCGACACTGGCTTTGGCAACGCGCTGAACACCCAGCGCACCGTGCGCGCCTTCGAGCGCGCGGGCGCGGCCATGATCCAGCTGGAGGACCAGACCTTTCCCAAGCGCTGCGGTCACCTGGACGGCAAGGGCGTCGTGCCCGCGGCCGAGATGTGCGGCAAGCTGCGCGCCGCGCTGGACGCGCGCCAAAGCGAGCAGACCCTGATCCTGGCGCGCACCGACGCCCTGGCCGTGGAGGGCTTCGAGGCCGCCATGGAGCGGGCCGAGGCTTATCTCGCCTGCGGCGTGGATGCCCTGTTCATTGAAGCACTGCGCACCCCCGAACAGATGGCCCAGGCCTGCGACCGCTTTGCCAGCCGCATCCCGCTGCTGGCCAACATGGTGGAAGGCGGCAAGACGCCCATCCAGAGCGCTGATGAGCTCGGCCGTGTTGGCTTTCGCATCGTCATCTTCCCCGGCGGCACCGCCCGCGCCGTGGCCCACACCCTGCAGCGCTACTACGCCAGCCTGCACACCCACCGCACCACCGCCCCGATGCGCGACCACATGCTGGACTTCGACCAGCTCAACGACGTCATCGGCACGGCTGCGCTGCTGGAGGAGGGGAAGAAGTACGGGTGAGGGCGGGGACGGAGGTGAAGTGGAGCGTCGGTCGGCCGATCCGGTGCAGGCTGGTGCTGGCGATGAACCGGATGTCGCGGTCCGGCTCGGACCAGTCGTCCACTGTCAACACGATCTGGTCGCATGAACAAGCTGTCCGCTCACCACACGCAGCCTCGCTCTGTCATGGGGTTGGGTCGCCAACGAGTCATTCGTTGGCCAGCAATTCCATCGAGCGCCCCCACGGCACCGCGGCCACGGCTCGAAGGCATATGATCTTCCCTGGCAACATTCCCATGAAAGATTCCCATGGAAGCGGTGAATGTCAGTGGACTGAAGAACAACCCCAGCGAGGCCCTGCGCATGGCTCGGAGGGATGTGGTGGTCGTGATGAACCGGGACAAGCCCGACGCGCTGATGGTGGGCATCGAGTCTTCGGGGGTGCTGGAGGCGCCCGGCGTGCGGCCTGCGCTGGCCACGGCATTGTTTCGCGATGGCCACCTGTCGCTGGTGCGCGCTGCCCACTTGGCTGCCGTGAGCGTGGCGGAGTTCGCGGCACATCTGTCTCGCCTGGGGATACCCGTCGTCCAACTCAACGCCCAAGAGGCTGAGCGCGACCTCGACACCCTGGACGCATGGCTCGCCAAGTCCTGAGCGACGCGAGCCCCCTCATCGGGCTGGCGCTCGTGGACGGCTTGCCCTGGTTGGGTGAGCTGTTCGGGCCCGTGCTCGTGCCCCAGGAGGTCTGGGTTGAAGTCGTGGGACGAGGGTTTTCTGGGGAGGCGTCGTTGCGCTCGGCGCAGGCCGCAGGCTGGCTTGAGGTGGCGCATCCTGCACCCTTGCCCTTGCACCCGCCTCTGCCGGACCTCGACGAGGGTGAGGCCGCCTGCATCCGGCTGGCCCTTGCGGGCCAGGGCCCG
>CAISJH010000833.1 GCA_903885585.1 uncultured beta proteobacterium | reverse complement strand
GGCCAGGTCTCGGCAGGTATCGACGTGGTGCTGGAGGCGCTGGAGGCGCACAAGTCGGGCAAGGTGCGCATTCTGGCCACCTCGGGTGACAAGCGCAGCGCGCTGCTTCCGGACGTGCCGACGTTCAAGGAGTCGGGCTATCCGAACATCGTGGCCTCGGGCTGGTTTGCGATGTACGCACCGGCCAAGACACCTGCTGCCTCGATCGAAGCCATCAACCGTGCGCTGAACAAGGCGCTGACCCACCCCGAGGTGCTGGACCGGTTCGGCAAGCTGGCGCTGGAGGCGGGTGGCGGCAGCGCGGCGGACCTGACCAGGCTCGAGCAGGCCTCGACGGCACGCTGGGCTCCGGTGGTGAAGGCGACGGGGTTCAGGGCGGATTGAGGGCCTGGAGTCCGAGAGCAGCGGTTAGACCTCGCGAGCTCGCTGGCTCGGTGCCCTGTGCTCCGTTCATGCCAAGCGGCAGAGCACCTCGCGGGCTCGGTGGCTCGGCGCCCTATGCTCCGTTCATGTCCTCCGTCGTCGGCTAAAGCCGACGCCTCCCCCTTTACTTCACTGCGCACAGGGCACCAAGCCACCGAGCGGCGTCGCCTTCTCCTTCCCTTACCGGTTCGGCTGGCTGAACGAGGGTGCGTGGCGTCCCCCGCAGCGAAGTAAAGGGGGAGGGCTCGGCCGGTAGGCCGAGGCCGGAGGACATGAGCGGAGGGGGATGCCGCGTGCCCTCGTGACGCGATCCAGTGGACTACGAAAGGCAAGCAATTGACCGAGAACTACCTTCCCGACACATTCATCGAAAACGCCTGGTACGTCGCCGCCTGGGACCACGAGATCGGGCCGGATGCACTGTTCGCGCGCACCCTGCTGGGCAAGCCGTTGGTGTTCTACCGCCGCGAAGACGGCAGCGTGGTGGCGATGGACGACCGGTGCTGCCACCGGGCGGCGCCGCTGTCGATAGGCCGCAAAGAGGGCGACTGCGTGCGTTGCCTGTACCACGGCCTGAAGTTCGACCCCCAGGGCGTGTGCGTGGAGATGCCGGGCCAGGAGCGGATTCCGCCCATGGCACGCGTGCGCACCTATCCCGTGGTGGAGCGCGACCGCTTCGTGTGGATCTGGATGGGCGAGCCCGAGCAGGCCGACCCGTCCAGCATCTTGAGCTTTTTCTGGCATGCCAGCCCCGAGTGGGCCATGAAGCCGGGCTACATCCACTACCAGGCCCACGTGCAGTTGATCGTGGACAACCTGTTGGACTTTGCCCACCTGTCTTACGTGCACCCCACCACGCTGGGCACCGCGCGCAATGCGCAGGTCAAGGCGCAGGTGGAGGCCATCGACGGCGGGCTGCGCATCACCCGATGGGCGCTGGACGACGAGATGCCGCCCAACCACAAGCGCGTGGCACGTTTTGAAGGGCGGGTGGACCGCTGGCAGATCTACGAGTGGCACCCGCCGGCCTTCATGCGCATGGACGCGGGCTCGGCCCCCGTGGGCACGGGCGCGCCTGAGGGCCGGATTGCCGAGGTGGCGATGAAGTTCCGCCACACCTCCGTGCAGACGCCCGAGACCGCGCGCACCGCGCATTACTTCTTCTGCCAGGCGCGCAACTTCGAACTCGACAACCCGGCCATGACCGAAGCCATCTTCCAGGATGTCAGCACTGCCTTTGCCGAGGACCGCACCATGATCGAGGCCCAGCAGAAGATCCTGGACGCCACGCCGGGCTTCCGCCCCTTGGCCACCGTGCACGACCAGGCGCTGAACATGGCGCGGCATCTGGTGCGCAAGCGGCTGGAGACAGAAGCTCAGGCAAGGGCGGTTTCAGCGTCCACCGCTTCAGGGGTGGTACCCATCATGCCGGCACCTGCCGTGGGAGTGGCGTCATGAGATTGAAGGCCAAGTCCGCCATCGTCACCGGGGCAGCCTCAGGCTTCGGGGCTGCGATTGCCGAGCGCTTTGCGGCCGAGGGTGCGCGCGTGGTCGTGGCCGATCTGAACGAGGCCCAGGGCCAGGCCGTGGCCCAGCGCATTGGCGGGGTGTTCGTGCGCTGCGATGTCTCGCGCGCCGAGGACGTCCAGGCCCTGGTGCAGACCGCCGTGCAGGCCTACGGGCGGCTGGACATCGTGGTCAACAACGCGGGTGTCACGCATGTGAACAAGCCGCACCTGGACGTGACGGAGGACGAGTTCGATCGTCTCTACCGCGTCAACGTCAAGAGCCTGTTCCACATGAACCGTGCGGCCGTGCCGGCCATGCGCGCCAACCCCGGCGGGTCTTCGGGCGTGTTCGTCAATGTGGCTTCCACCACCGGCGTGCGCCCGGGCCCGGGGCTGTGCTGGTACTCGGGCAGCAAGGGCGCCGTCATCACCACCAGCAAGGGCCTGGCGCTGGAGCTGGCGCGCGAGAACATCCGCGTCTGCGTGGTCAACCCCATGATCGGCGAAACGGCCATGCTCGAGCAGTTCATGGGCATGCCCGACACGCCTGAGAACCGCCAGCGCTTCCTCGCCCGCATTCCGCTGGGTCGCTTCACCCAGCCGGCGGATGTGGCGGGCGCTGCGCTGTACCTCGCCAGCGACGAGGCGGGCTTTCTCACCGGTGTGTGCCTGGACGTGGACGGTGGGCGCAACATCTGATGCCACTCGGACCATGCGCTGCTGTCTGGCCGTGGCCGAGCCCGGCTGACGATGGGCCCGATGTAAGCCCTGAATTCATGATCCACGGCGCTTGGTGGCGCGGTGGAGACCCATACCCTGGAGATGCACGATGACGATGATGTGGACCCGCAGACATCTCATGGCCCTGGCCCTGCCGCTGTGCCTGG
>CAISJH010000832.1 GCA_903885585.1 uncultured beta proteobacterium | reverse complement strand
GCCGGCATGCCAGTCATGGGCATGCAACAGGTCGGGCTCCCAGCTGGGGTCCAGCTTGCCTGCGGCCAGTTGCAGGGCGGCCCAGCCCAGCAGCCCAAAGCGCTGCAGGTTGTCCGGCCACTCCTGCCCCGCCTCGTCGTGGTAAGGATTCCCGAGCCTGTTGTAGAGCAGCGGCGCATCGATCACGTAGATCAGCAGACCCGAATCGGACATTTCGGCCCGCATCAAGGTGACTCTGGCCGCGCCAAAGCAAGGCCCGAACGTCGCCACGCATTGAGGTGCCACCACGCCTTTCAGCACGGCGGGCCAGCCCGGCAGCAAGAGCCTGCCGTCCACGCCTCCCTGTGCCCGCAGCGCTTGCGGTAATGCACCCAGCACATCGGCCAGACCGCCGGTCTTGACCAGTGGGTGCACCTCGGCTGCGACGTGCAACACCTTCATTCGAAAGGCACCCGCTCAAACCCTCCCGTCGCGGCGTGCAACATCTCGCGGGTGACCAGGGTGATACCGCTTTCGGTGCGGAAGAAGCGCCGAGCATCTTCCACCGGGTCTTCTCCAATCACCATGCCGTCGGGGATCTGGCACCCCCGATCCACCACCACGCGATGCAGACGCACCCCGCGCCCGACGGTCACCCCCGGCAGCAGCACACTCCAACCAACGCTGGCAAAAGAATGAACCCTCACCTGCGAGAAGAGGATGGTACGGAACACCGAGCCCGAGACGATGCATCCGCCTGACACCAGCGACTCGATCGCCATGCCCCGGCGGTCCTCGGCGTTATGGACGAACTTGGCCGGAGGCAGCTGCGGCTGGTAGGTCCAGATGGGCCAGCGGGTGTCGTACAAGTTCAGCAGCGGGTCGGTGGCCGTGAGGTCGATGTTGGCGTCCCAGTAGGCGTCGATCGTTCCCACGTCACGCCAGTAGGGCTCAGAGCCGAGTCTGCGCCCCACGCAGCTGAGTTCGAAGGGATGCGCCGCCGCCTTGCCCGCCTGAACAGCCTTGGGGATGATGTCCTTGCCAAAGTCGTGGCTGGAGTTCGGGTCTGCGATGTCGCGCTCCAGTTCCCGGTACAGGTAGCGCGCATTGAAGATGTAGATGCCCATGCTCGCCAGGGCACGGTCAGGCTTGCCGGGCATGGCAGGCGGGTCGGCGGGCTTTTCCACAAAGGCTGTGATGTTGCGGCGCTCGTCGATGGCCATCACGCCAAAGGCGCGTGCTTCCTGCCGGTCCACCTCGATGCAGCCCACAGTCACCTCGCGGCCCATGGCCACGTGGTCAGCCAGCATCACCGCGTAGTTCATTTTGTAGATATGGTCACCCGCCAGCACCACCACGTAGTCTGCGCCGTAGGCGGCCAGGATGTCCTGGTTCTGGTAAACAGCATCGGCCGTGCCGCGGTACCAGGACTCCTCGTCCACGCGCTGCTGCGCAGGCAGCAGATCGACAAACTCGTTCATCTCCGGGCGCAGGAAAGCCCAGCCGCGTTGCAGATGCCGCAGCAGACTGTGGCTCTTGTACTGGGTAATGACGCCAATGCGTCGGATGCCAGAGTTCAGGCAGTTGGACAACGCGAAGTCGACGATGCGGAACTTGCCACCGAAGTACACCGCCGGTTTGGCGCGGTTGTCGGTCAGGCTCTTCAGCCGGCTGCCCCGCCCCCCTGCCAGTACCAGCGCCACCGCTCGCTTGGGCAGGTCCAGGCTTTGGGCGAGGTCGTGAGGAGTGATCATCCGAGGGCTCCTGTGTGGGCATGCGGGCCCGGACAGGCTCGCCATGTCGGAGGATGCCTCAAAAACAGATCAGATGCCGTTGCGCAAGCCGTTACCGTGGCGATAGGGTCAACAGCCGGCAATCGTCCCAGGCTTGTCTGGGCGGCTGCTCTGCGGCCACCCCAGAAACCGAAAAGCCCAAGCAAATCAATGACTTGCTTGGGCTTTGATTTGGTAGGCGCGATTGGACTCGAACCAACGACCCCCACCATGTCAAGGTGGTGCTCTAACCAGCTGAGCTACGCGCCTGTAAAGCTCACTAGTATAGCAGCCCAGACGCGATCCGCCCCCGTACTTTCAGCGCCGCCGAGCGTTGCGAACACCTGGCACGTCCGTCACCTGGCGCAGCACCTGCTGCAGACGGCGTGTGTCGCTGAGTTCGACCGTGAAGGTCATCCACGCGGTGCCGCCGCCACCGTCCTTGACGCTGCGGGTGTTGACGCCCGTGACGTTGACACGCTCCCGAGCGAACACTTCCGAGATGTCCCGGAGCAAGCCCTGCCGGTCCTGCGCCTCGATGCTGACGTCCAGAGGATAGAGCGGGACCCCTGGGCCTGACGCCAAGCTGCCACGCCCCTGCTTGCCATCGTTGAAGGAGCTGCTGTGCACAGGCCCCCAGGCCACGGGGATGACCCGATCGGGCGAGGTCTGTTGCATATGGCGGAAGTTGCTGCAGTCGCGGCGATGAACGGCCACACCCTTGCCGCGCGTGACGAAGCCGCCGATGTCATCCGGTGGTGCGGGCCTGCAGCAGCGTGACAGCGTGGTCATCAGCGACTCCACGCCCACCACCAACACCCCGCTCTGACCCGCACGCGACTGCTTGAGGGCCACGGTGTCGGTGGGGACAACGGGCTGATCTGGAGCGGGCCTGAGAAGCGCTTCGATCTGCTTGAGCGAGTACTCGTCCTTGCCCACCACCTCGAAAAGCGCTTGCGCCTCCTTGAACCCCAGTCGTTCGGCCAGGTCGTCCAGCTTTACAGCCGTCTTGCCCTCACGCTGAAGCAAGCGCTCCACCAGCTCTCGCCCTTTGGCAATAGTTTGCTGCTGAGCCTGGGCGTTGAACCATGCACGCACCTTGGCACGGGCCCGAGGGCTTTGCAGATAGCCGAGTTCCGGGTTGAGCCAGTCCAGCGACGGCGCGCCTTCGCGTGCGGTCATGACCTCGACGGTCTGACCGTTGGCCAGCGGTGTGTTCAAGGGCACCAGGGATCCGTCCACCCGGGCACCCCGACAGCGGTGGCCGAGATCGGTGTGCAAGGCATAGGCGAAATCGACCGCGGTGGCGCCGGCAGTCAACTCCACCACCGTGTACTGCGGCGTCAGGACATAGATGCGGTCCTCCGCCACCGATGAGGCGGCAGCTGACTCGGCGGCGCCACTCTGAGGTGCGGCGTACTCTCGTTCCCAAGCCAGCAATTGCCGCATCACCTCCTTACGGGCCTCGGCCATGCGTTCAGCCGCATCGGACGACGCGCTGACACCAGCGTAGCCCCTGGCCCCCGCCTCTTTGTAGGCCCAATGCGCTGCAACACCGTGCTCCGCGTGCTCATGCATGGCCCGCGTGCGGATCTGCACCTCCAGCGGCCGGTCATCGTCTCCCAGCACCACTGTGTGGAGGGATTGGTAACCGTTGGGTTTGGGTCTCGCGATGTAGTCGTCAAACTCGCCGGCCACCGGGCGATAACGCTCGTGCAGGGCCGACAAGGCCGTGTAGCAAGCCGGCACATCTTCCACGATGACCCGCAGCGCTCTGATGTCCAGTACCTTGTCAAAGGGCAGCGACTTGCCCTGCATCTTGCGCCAGATGCTGTAGAGGTGTTTGGGGCGACCCTGGACCAGAGGCTCAAGGCCCGCCTGACGCAGCACCCCGACCACTTGGTGCCTGACGAACTCCATAGCCAATTCACGTGCCTGACGGCGCTCGTCGAGCAGACCGGCAATGTGGTGATAAGCCTGCGGCTCCAGGAAACGGAAGGACAGGTCTTCCATCTCCCATTTGATCTGCCAGATACCCAGGCGGTTGGCCAGGGGAGCAAAGACTTCCTGAGATTCCCGGGCCAGAGTCTGCAGACATGGCGTCTTGCTCGCAGCGTGCCAGCGCAAGGTCTGCAGGCGAGATGCCAGCCGCAGCAGCACCACGCGCAAGTCCCGCGAGAAGGCCAGCAGCATCTTGCGCACACGCTCCGTCTGGAGCGCGCGGCTGTGGGCCTCGACGCTGGCTTCGCGCGCGGCGCGTTGCACTTGCACCAGCTTGCGGGTGAGTTCCACCAGACCACCGTAGGACTC
>CAISJH010000831.1 GCA_903885585.1 uncultured beta proteobacterium | reverse complement strand
GATGAGTTCGGGGTCCAGCGCGATGGCGCGCGCCAGGGCGATGCGCCGCGCCATGCCGCCGGACACCTCCGAAATGCGCAGCGGCGCCGCACCGCGCAGGCCCACGGCGTTGAGCTTCATCAGCACGATGTCGCGGATCAGTGCCTCGGGCAGGTCGGTGTGCTCGCGCAGCGGAAAGGCCACGTTGTCGAATACCGTCAGGTCGGTGAACAGCGCACCGAACTGGAACAGCATGCCCAGACGCCGCCGCAGCGAGTACATGCGGGGCTTGTCAGCAGCGTCAACCCGTTGCCCGTCAAAGCGCACCTCACCGATGTCGGGCGAGGCACTGCCGCCGATCAGACGCAGCAAGGTGGTCTTGCCGCAGCCTGAGCCGCCCAGCAACGCCGTGACCTGACCCCGGCGGAAGGTCAAGGAGAGGTTGGAGAGGATCTGGCGGCCGGTGTCATAGGAAAAACTGACACGGTCGACCTCGATCAGGGCATCGGTGCTCAAGCGGCGCGGCCACGCGCGCGCGTGGGCTGGGAATCAAAACTCAGGGTATTTTCCCATGCGCAACCGGCCCGGTTGCGCTATGAGGGGTTTCTTTACCTTGACGTGAGGATTCCCAGCGAAGCCTCAGGCCTACTTCAACGCGGCAGGTTACTGAATCCGGTCAGGAACTCATCCACCGCCCGCGCAGCTTGCCGCCCTTCACGGATGGCCCAGACCACCAGGCTCTGGCCGCGGCGCATGTCGCCCGCGGCGAAGACCTTGGGCACGTTGGTCTCGTAGCCACCGATGAAGTCGGTGCCGGCCTTGGCGTTGCCGCGGTTGTCGCGCTCCACGCCAAAGGCCTCGAGCACGCTGCCCACGGGGGCGGTGAAGCCCATGGCGAGCAACACGAGGTCGGCCGGGACTTCCTTTTCGGTGCCCGGGATCTCGCTCATCTTGCCGCCCTTCCACTCCAGGTGGACGGTCTTCAGGCCCGTGAGCTTGCCGTTCTTGCCGACGAACTCCTTGGTGGCGATGGCGAACTCTCGCTGGCACCCTTCTTCGTGGCTGGAGGAGGTGCGCAGCTTGTAGGGCCAGTACGGCCAGGTCAGCGGGCGGTCTTCCTCCTCGGGCGGCATGGGCATCAGTTCGAACTGCGTGACGCTGGCCGCACCGTGGCGGTTGCTGGTGCCCACGCAGTCGCTGCCGGTGTCGCCGCCACCAATGACGATCACGTGCTTGCCTTCGGCCCGGAGTTGGCCCTTGAGCTTGTCACCGGCCACCACCTTGTTCTGCTGAGGCAGGAACTCCATGGCGAAGTGCACGCCGGCGAGATCGCGGCCGGGCACGGGCAGGTCACGAGAGGTCTCGGAACCACCGGTGAGCAGCACGGCGTCGAACTGCGCCTTCAGTTCCTCGGCCGAGACCACGGTCTGGGCATCGTTGGTCACCTTGGCCGCAGGGCCGTCGGTGGGCATCGCGCCCACGAGCACACCCGTGCGGAAGGTCACGCCCTCGGCCTGCATCTGCTCGATGCGGCGGTCGATGTGCGACTTCTCCATCTTGAAGTCAGGGATGCCATAGCGCAGCAAACCACCGATGCGGCTGTTCTTCTCGAACACCGTCACGTCATGGCCGACGCGCGCCAGTTGCTGCGCGGCCGCCAGCCCGGCGGGCCCGCTGCCGACCACCGCCACCTTCTTGCCGGTCTTGACCTTCGGTGGCTGGGGCTGCACCCAGCCCTCGGCCCAGGCGCGGTCGATGATGGCGTGCTCGATGGACTTGATGCCCACGGCGTTGTCATTCACGTTCAGCGTGCAGGCGGCCTCGCACGGGGCAGGGCAGACGCGGCCGGTGAACTCCGGGAAGTTGTTGGTGGAGTGCAGCACCTCGATGGCGCTTTGCCAATCGCCGCGGTAGACCAGGTCGTTGAAGTCCGGGATGACGTTGTTGACGGGGCAACCGCTGTTGCAGAAGGGGGTGCCGCAGTCCATGCAGCGCGCCCCTTGCACCTTGGATTGCTCCTCGGTCAGGCCGATGACGAACTCTTTCCAGTTCTTCAGGCGCT
>CAISJH010000830.1 GCA_903885585.1 uncultured beta proteobacterium | reverse complement strand
CCGTGACGGCAACCCGCCCGAGGGCGAGTCATCGTTCTACTTCACCTTCACCGGCCCGGCGATCTACACCGACGCCAGCAAGTTCACCAAGGTGGACTTCAAGGACATCGAAAAGGGCAAGGCCAGCCACGACAAGGCCGCCGACAACGGCTGGGTGGCCATGGTGCAGCACTACTTCGCCTCGGCCTGGCTGCTGCCTGAGAAGGTGCAGCGCGAGTTCCGCTCTGCCAAGGTGGCAGACAACCACTTCAGCATGGCCATGGTGGTGCCGCTGGGCGACGTGGCGCCGGGCGCGAGCAAGGCCTTCGATTCGCGCCTGTTCGCCGGTCCGCAGGAAGAGCACAAGCTGGCCGCGCTGGCCCCCGGGCTGGAACTGGTGAAGGACTACGGCTGGTTCACCGTGCTGGCCAAGCCCCTGTTCTGGTTGCTGGACAAGCTGCATGCTCTGCTGGGCAACTGGGGCTGGGCGATCGTGGCCCTGGTGTTCCTGCTGAAGGCCGCTTTCTACTGGCTCAACGCCAGCGCCTACAAGTCCATGGCCAAGATGAAGGCCATCAACCCGCGCGTGATGGAGCTGCGCGAGCGCTACAAGGACAAGCCGCAGCAGATGCAGCAGGAAATGATGCGCATCTACCGCGAGGAGAAGGTCAACCCGCTGGGCGGCTGCCTGCCGATCGTGGCCCAGATGCCTTTCTTCATTGCGCTGTACTGGGTGTTGCTGTCCAGCGTGGAGATGCGCCAGGCGCCGTGGATCGGCTGGATTACCGACCTGGCCGTGAAGGACCCCTGGTTCATCCTGCCCTTGCTGATGACGGCCTCCAGCCTGTTGCAGACCTGGCTGAACCCCACGCCGCCGGATCCGGTGCAGGCCAAGCTGATGTGGATCATGCCGCTGGCCTTCTCCTTCATGTTCTTCTTCTTCCCGGCCGGCCTGGTGCTGTACTGGCTGACGAACAACATCCTGTCGATCGCGCAGCAGTGGTTCATCAACAAGCGGCTGGGGGTGCTGGGCAAGTAGCGCCCCACACACCGCCATGAACGCTGCCATATACTATGCCATATGGCAAATCCAACTTCATCCTCGCCAGATGCAACCTCACCCCGGCCTACGGCGCGTGTGGGCTGGAACAACCGGGTGCAGACAGTCACTATTCCACTGGGCTTTCGCTTCGCCCAGGGCGTGCATGAGGTCTACATCCGACGAGAGGGAGACGCAGTCATCCTGACTCCCAGGCCCACGGACTGGAGCGCGTTCCTCACCAGTGATTTGCAGGCCACGGCCGACTTCATGCAGGACCGCGAGCGCCTGCCGGTGCAGGAGCGGAGTTTTGGATGACGGTTCGGTACCTGCTGGACATTGACACCTGCATCTTCCTGATGCGCCGTGAAGCGCCGGCGTTGGAGCGCAAACTGCAGTCAGTTCCCCTGGAGCAGCAGGCGATGTCGGTGGTGACCCTGGCCGAGTTGAAGTACGGAGTTCAGGCTTCCTCACCGGCCAGGCGAAAGCAAAACCAGGCCGTCTTGGAGCAATTGGTGCTGCATCTGGCCGTGCTGGATTGGCCACAGCAAGCCAGCGACCACTACGCCGACATCCGCCATGACCTGAAACGACGGGGCGCCCAACTTGGCGCCGCCGACCTGATGATCGCCGCGCACGCCCGGGCGCTGGGTGCGGTGGTGGTCACCCACAACACCAAGGACTTTGGCCGGGTCAAGGGGCTGGTCGTCGAGGACTGGATGCGCTGAGCGCTATGTCTGCCCTGACGGACCTTTCCCGCCGGGCGGACCCCATCATCGCCATTGCCACGGCTGCGGGGCGCGGGGCAGTGGGCATCGTGCGCGCTTCGGGCAGAGACCTCTCTGCCCTGATCCGGCAAGTTTGCGGGCGCTCACTGGCGCCGCGACAGGCCACCTTGCTGGACTTTCAGGACGCTCAGGGCCGGCCCATCGACCGCGGCTTGGCCCTGCACTTCCCGGCGCCGCACTCCTATACCGGCGAAGACGTGCTGGAACTGCAGGCCCACGGCGGACCGGTGGTGCTGCAGTTGCTGCTGGCGCGCTGCCTGCAGGCCCTGCCGGGCGCGCGGCTGGCTGCGCCGGGTGAGTTCACCGAGCGCGCCTTCCTCAATGACAAGCTGGACCTGGCCCAGGCCGAGGCCGTGGCCGACCTGATCGATGCCGGCACGGAAGCCGCTGCCCGCTCCGCGGGCCGGGCCCTGGCCGGCGAGTTTTCGCAGCGCGTGGACGGGCTGGCAGAGCGCATCGTGCGCCTGCGCACGCTCGTGGAGGCCACGCTGGACTTCCCGGAGGAGGAGATCGACTTCCTGCAGCAGGCGGACGCGGCCGGGCAGCTGAACGGCATCTGCAGCAGCTTGACGGGGCTGCTCTCCAGCGCCCGTCAAGGCGCGCTGCTGCGCGAAGGCCTGCGCGTCGTGATCGCCGGCCAGCCCAATGTGGGCAAGAGCAGCCTGCTCAACGCCCTGGCCGGGGCGGAGCTCGCCATCGTCACCCCCATCCCCGGCACCACGCGCGACCGCGTGAGCGAGTCCATCCAGATCGAGGGCGTGCCCGTGCACGTGACCGACACCGCCGGCCTGCGGCGTGATGAGCAGGCAGCCGACGAAGTGGAGCGCATCGGCATCGGCCGCAGCTGGGACGCCATCCGCTCGGCTGACTGTGTGCTCTTCTTGCACGACCTGACGCGCGCCGGCCAAGACGCCGCCTACGACGCGGCCGAGCAGGAAATCGGGGCCAGCCTGCCGCCGGGGGTGAGCGTGATCCATGTGTGGAACAAGGCGGATGTGAGAGGGCCTGCCGAGACGGGTCCAGCGGGTGTCCTCGCGAGTACAGAAGGCCCGCAAGGGCTTTCATTCGCAGCAACGGCAGACGTCACAGCGCGGGCCGACGTCCCGCAGGACGCGCTGCGCCTGTCCGCCCGCACCGGCCAGGGCCTGGAAGCCTTGCGTCAAGCCCTGCTGCGCACGGCCGGCTGGCAGGCTGCGCCCGAAGGGGTTTTCATCGCCCGCACCCGCCATGTGCAGGCGCTGCAGCGCTGCGCGCAGCACCTGGCATGGGCTCACGCCCACCTGAGCGAAGCCGCGCCCGCGCTGGACCTGCTGGCCGAGGAACTGCGCCTGGCCCACCAGGCCCTGGGCGAGATCACCGGCGTCTTCACGGCGGACGATTTGCTGGGGGAGATCTTCGGGAAGTTCTGCATCGGCAAGTAGCCCACTTGAACCCTTGATCCATGGCGCCAAGGCGGGGCCTGCTGTCATGAGACCCTGCCTCGAGCACTGTCTTGGTGCACAGTCCCGCTGACTGGCGTCAATATTAAAAAAAGAAATTTTGTCAAGGGGGCAAAAGATGTGTGGGACTCGGTGGCCAAGCGGGTTTGCCAGGCTGCGTCAGGCCCTTGCGGCGGGCTTGCTGGGGTTGATCGGTATCGGGCTGTCCCCTTCCTGGGCGGCCGAGCCGGTTTACATCGCCTTTGACGGTGCCTATGGGGTCAAGACCAACACGGCACCCAAGGCCATCGAGCGCGGCATCCTGGCGGCGATGGACGAGATCAATGCGCGTGGCGGGGTGCTGGGCGGGCGGCCGCTGAAGCTGCTGACCACCGACAACCAGGGCCTGCCGGCCCGGGCCCGGGACAACTACCTGGACTTGGCGGCCAAGCCGGGCGTGGTGGCGGTGCTGGCAGGCAAGTTCAGCCCCGTCATCGTGGAAACGGTGCCCGAGGCGCAGCGCATGAAGGTGCCCTTGATCAGCGTGTGGGGCTCGGCCGACCCGATCACGGACCACGGGCATGCGCCTTCCTACACCTTCCGCCTGTCGCTCAAGGACAGCTGGGGCGTGGAAGCCATGCTGCAGCGGGCGGCCACGGTGCACAAGGCGCAGCGTGTGTGCGCGGTGTTGCCCAACACCTCCTGGGGCCGCTCTGGCCACAACGTCATCAGCTCCCGCGCCGGGCGCCTGGGGCTGACGGTGGTGGCCACGCGCTGGTACAACTGGGGCGACAAGGCCTTCGGCGAGACCTTAGCCGCATGCCGCAGCGGCGGGGCGCAGGTGATGATCCTGGTGGCCAACGAGGCCGAGGCCGCGGTCATCGTGCGGGAGATGGCGGCGCTGTCCCCGGGCCAGCGCATGCCTATCGTGTCCCACTGGGGGGTGACGGGCGGCTTGATGCACGAGCTGGCCGGCGATGCGCTGGAGAAGGTGGATCTCCAGGTGATCCAGACCTTCACCTTCGTGGGCAACAACCGCCCCCGGGCCCGCCAGCTGGCGGCCTGGTTGATGAAGGAGGGCGGCCATCCGTCGCCAGAGTTGATTCCCGGCCCGGTGGGCTCGGCACATGCGTACGACATGACACACCTGCTGGCGCTGGCCGTGGAGCAGGCGCGCTCCACCAAGGGTGACGATGTGCGCGTGGCGCTGGAGAAGCTGCCGCCCTTCGAGGGGGCGGTGCGCCGCTACGCGCCGGCCTTCACGCCCGAGCGTCACGATGCGCTGGGCCCGCAGCAGGTGCTGTTCGTGCAGATCGAACGCTCCGGTGCCCTGACGCCGCTGAAGTAGCCCCCTGGCGCGCCGCTTGCCCATGCAGGAACCACCGGTCGGCCAGACGCTGCGCGGGCGAATCGTCGCCGAGCTCACCCGCATCATCCGCGCGTGGGTGGTGGTGGCCGTGGCTCTGCTCGGGCTGCTGGCGGTGGGGGTGGGCGGCTACGACGCGGAAGTGCGGCTGAACCAGGAAAGCGAACTGGTGGCCACCAAGCTGAGAGCGGATGTGGACAACGTGGTGCGCCAGTTGACATCCCTGGCGAGCTCGCCGCTGTTGTGGAGCGGCCTGACCGACAGCTATGGCCGCGAGAGCTACCTGCGGCCCCTGCTGGCTCGGTTCAACGCTGCGGGGGGCAGCCCCATCACCGTGCTGGACTACCGTGGGCGTCTCTTCCTGGGCACCGCCGCACAGGCCGATCCCCAGGTGCTGGACAGTGCGCCGGTTCGGTTGGCTGTGCAGCTTGGGGAGGCGCAGTACGGCCTGGTCCAGGCACAAGGCCAGGACCGCGTCCTGGTGCTGGTGATGCCCGTGCTGTCGCCGCAGACCTCCGCGCCCGTGGGCTTCATCATGGCGGAGTTCGACACCGATGCAGCGTTGCAGGGGCTGCCGCTTCGAGAGGGCCTGACCGTCTCGCTGGCCATGGTGGCTCAGCCTCGCGTCGAAGGGGCATCGGCCGCGGGGCTGTTGCGTGCTGGCCAGCTCTTGCGTGCGGGCCAGGACCCCTTGCCGGTGGAGCTGGGGCTCCAGGTCAGCCGCAGCGTGGGGTCGGTGCTCTGGCTCACGCTGGGGCTGGCCGCGCTCACGGGCGTGCTCGGGCTGTGGCTGGTGGCGCAGCTCAAGAGCTGGGCGCAGAACTTCGCCGCAGGCACCACCCGCCGCCTGGAGGAGTTGGTGGGCTACTGCACGGACATCTTGGCCGGCCGTGCCGTGGCCGTGCAACTCCACCCGGTCAACGACGAGATTTCCGCGGTGTTCCAGGCCCTGGACCGCATGCTGCGCCAGCAGCAGCAGGATACCGAAGCGCTGCGCGCCTCGGCCCGCGTCTTCAACACCGCGGCCGAGGCCATCCTGATCTCCGACAGCCGGGGGCACATCGCCGACGTGAACCCGGCGCTCGAGCTCATGACCGGCTTCACGCGGCAGGAGCTGCTGGGCCAGCCCGCGGGCCTGCTGTACAAGGGCGCGGAGACAGACCGTATCTCGAGCGAGATCCGCAGCGCACTGGCGGCCGGTGACATCTGGCGCGGCGAGACGGCCTTCCTCGCGCGCGACGGGCGCCGCATCCCCACCCGGGTGGCGGTGTCCCGCCTGGAGGACGAGGCCGAATCGGGCCGCCGCATCGTGGCCGTCATCTCTGACATCAGCCCTATCAAGGCGGCCGAGGAGAAGCTGCGTTTCCTGGCGTACCGCGACAGCCTGACCGGACTGCCCAACTTCCGCAGCCTGAGCGAGACCCTGCAGGCACGGCTGGACGCGCCCGATGCCTTGCAGCAGCCGTTTCTCGTGGTCTTCTTTGACATGGACCACCTGAAGTGGGTGAACGACACCCATGGCCACGATGTGGGCGACACCGTCATCGTTGGCCTGGCCGAGCACCTGCGCGCTCGGCTGCCGCCGCGCCACCTGCTGTGCAGGCGCTCCGGCGATGAGTTTGTCGCCCTGGTGGAGATCAGTGCCGAGCAGACGCTGGACGCCGTGCGCGAGGCGCTGGCCAGCGGGCTGAGCACGTTCCGGGTGCAGGCGGAGATCGGTTCGATTCCTGTGAGTGTCAGCGCCGGGGTGGCGCGCTTCCCCGAGGACGCCACCGCCATGCAGGAACTGCTGATCTGTGCCGATGGGGCCCTGAACCGCATCAAGCAGGCCGGCCGCGCTGCGGTGGGCTGGTACGACGAGGGGCTGGGCCGTAAGCTGCAGCGCGACCGCTTGATCCAGACCCGCCTGGCCCAGGCCATCGACAGTGGTGCCATCACGCTGCAGTACCTGCCTGAAGTGGACTTGCGGCACGGTTCCATCCTGGGCTTCGAGGCGCTGGCGCGCTGGGCCGACGACGTGCTTAGCGACGTGCCCCCCAGCGAGTTCATTCCCGTGGCGGAGGAGTCGCACCTGATGGAGCGGTTGACCGTGCATGTGCTGGCCACCGTGCATGCAGACCGCGCGCGCATCGAGGCTCGCTTCCCCGAAACGCAGTTGAGTGTGAACGCGCGCTCGCAGGCCCTGCGCAGCCGCCGGGTGCTGGAGATGCTGGCCGGGATGGCCGAGGATGGCGCACCCGCCAGGCGGCCGATCCACCTCGAGCTCGCGGAGGCCGACATGCACATCGCGGCCCAGCAGTTGCCGCAGGAGATCCAGACCCTGCAGGCCCACGGCGTGCGACTCGTGCTGGACGACTTTGGCAGCGACGCGTCCTCGGTGCCGCGCCTCGCGGGGCTGCAGGGCCAGCGCGTCAAGATCGACGCCGCGCTGATCTCGGCCATGGGCGCGGCCGAGGGCCTGCGGGTGGTCACCGGGATGATCCAGTTGGCACGAACCATGGAGCTGGACATCGGCGCCGAGGGCGTGGAAAGCGCCGACCAGCATCACCTGCTGCTGGGCCTGGGGTGCCAGCGCGCGCAGGGCTGGCTCTACGCCCGCGCCATGGGCCTGGAGGAGCTGCTGGCCCTGCCTGCCCGGCTGGGCCCGAGTGCGGCACCCGCCCAGGGTCCAGCCCCCAACTGACCAGCACTTCACGCGCCTGGCGGGCTGGTACCCCGGCATAGGCGGGGCACACTCCGGGTTGATGCCTTCGCCTGCGCCCTCCCACCCCTGGCTCGCCCTGTCCGCCACCCTGGCCGTGCAGGTGCTGGTGACGATGGCCCTGGTCTCTGCGTCGGTGCTGGCGCCGGCAGTCGCGCCCACGCTGGGGGTGGCGCCGGAGCGTATCGGGCTCTATGCCGGCGTGGGTTACCTGCTGGCCATGGTGTCGGGCTTGCGCAGCGGCCATGGGGTGGCGGCTGTAGGGGCGCTGCGCCTGACGCAGTGGGCCTTGCTGTCCTGCGCCGCTGGAACTGTGCTGGCCGGCCTGGGCCCGGTGGCCACGCTGTTGCCGGCGGCGGCGCTGATCGGCGTGGGCTACGGCTTGGTGAACCCGGCGACGGCGGCGGTGCTGAACCACCACGTGCCCACGACAGCCCGCGGCCTGTTCTTCTCCACCAAGCAGACGGGGGTGCCCATTGGCGTCGCCTTGGCGGGGCTGCTGATGCCGCTGGGCCTGGTGACCATCGGCTGGCGTGCCACCGCCGTGGCCCTGGGCGTGGCCTGCGTGCTCACGGCGCTGGCCGTGCAGCCCAGCGTGAAGCGGCTGGAGCCTCCGCGCATGCCGCCCCCGCCCGATGGCGCGCTGCGGCTGCTGGTGACGGTGTGGCGCCACCCCGGCCTGCGGGCCATGAGCCTGGCCTCGCTGGCCTTCGCCACCACGCAGCAGGTGTTCGTGACCTTTCTGGTGGCGCTGCTGAACCTGGGCCTGGGCTGGTCGCTGGCGGCCTCGGCCGGCCTGCTGGCGGTGTCGCAGGTGGCCAGCGCGGTGGCGCGCATCGCTTTTGGCGTCGTCGGCGACCACTGGCTGGCGCCTTGGCGGGTGCTGGTGGGCCTGGGCCTGACCATGGCGCTGAGCTGCGTGGCTTTGGGTGCCGTGGCGCTCGGCTGGCGCGAGGCCCCGCTGGCGGTGGTGGCGGCGGTGGCCCTGGCCTGCGCGGCCACGGCCATGGGCTGGAACGGTGTGTTCTTTGCCGCGCTGGCGCAGCGCGTGCCGCGTGAAGACCTGCCGCGCATCTCCGGGGCCACGCAGTTCTTCACCTTCGGCGGCGGCATGGCCGGCCCGCTGTTGTTCGGCGAGGCGGTGCGCGCCGGAGCCGGCTGGGGCTGGGGGTTCGTGGCGGTGGCCCTGGTGCCGCTGCTGGCGGCCTGGAACCTGGCGCGGGCTTCGCGCTCTCGGTGACCTTCGCTCAGTGCCCCTCGAAGTCCACCAGCGTGAAGAGCTCGAGCCCGCTCTCCCGCAGCCGGGCCGAGCCCCCCAGCTCGGGCAGGTCCACGATGGCCGCGCCCTCGATCACGGTGGCCCCCAGCCGCTCCAGCAGCCGCCGCCCGGCCATCATCGTGCCGCCGGTGGCGATGAGGTCGTCGATCAGCACCACGCGGTCGCCGGGCTTGACGGCGTCGGTGTGCATCTCCACGGTGGCGCTGCCGTACTCCAGCTCGTAGGACTCCTGCACCGTGGTAAAGGGCAGCTTGCCTTTCTTGCGGATGGGCACGAAGCCGATGTTCAGCTCATAGGCCACCACCGAGCCGATGATGAAGCCGCGTGCGTCCAGCCCGGCGATGGCATCGGGCTTGACATCGAAGTAGCGGTGCACGAACTCGTCGATCAGCACCCGGAAGACGCGCGGCGTGGACAGCAGCGGCGTGATGTCGCGGAACTGCACGCCCGGGGCCGGCCAATCGGGCACGGTGCGGATGTGAGCGCGGATGGTCTCTACCGGGGATGGGTTGGCACTGCGGGTCACGGCGTGTCTCCAGATCGGCGGCGCAGCGGGGCGCCGGCCGGAGCCTGATTTTGAACCCCCCTTCCCCAGGCGCCCTGACCCGGCCGCCCAGCGGCACGACCTTGCGGCACCACCCTGCAGCACTACCCTGCAGCACCACCCGGCGGCACTACCATGCGGGCACTCCCATACTTTCTCCCTCTCCCCCCATGTCGACACCTCCCTCTGTCCCCGCCACCCGCCTGGGCCGCACCGGCCTGGAGATCTCGCGCCTGTGCCTGGGCTGCATGAGCTACGGCGTGCCCGAGCGCGGCACGCACCCCTGGTCGCTGCCGGAGGCGGCCAGCCGCCCGTTCATCCGCCGCGCGCTGGATCTGGGCATCCACTTCTTCGATACCGCCAACGTCTACTCCGACGGCACCAGCGAGGAGATCGTGGGCCGCGCCCTGCTGGACTTCGCGCGGCGCGACGAGGTGGTCATCGCCACCAAGGTGCACGGCCGCATGCGCCCGGGGCCGCATGGCGCTGGCCTGTCGCGCAAGGCCATCCTGGCGGAGATCGACGCCAGCCTGAAGCGCCTGGGCACGGACTTCGTCGACCTCTACCAGATCCACCGCTGGGACGACCACACGCCCATCGAGGAGACGATGCAGGCCCTGCACGACGTGGTGCGCGCGGGCAAGGCGCGCTACCTGGGGGCCTCGTCGATGTTCGCCTGGCAGTTCGCCAAGGCGCAGGAGGTGGCGCGCACGCACGGCTGGACGCCCTTTGTCTCCATGCAGAACCACTTGAACCTGCTGTACCGCGAGGAGGAGCGCGAGATGCTGCCGCTGTGCGCCGACCAGGGCGTGGGCCTGATCCCGTGGAGCCCGATGGCCCGCGGCCGGCTGACACGCCCCTGGGACACGCACACGGCCCGCACCGAGACCGACGCCTACGGCAAGACCCTCTACAACGCCACCCAGGAGGCCGACCGCCTGGTGGTGGAGGCGGTGCAGCGCGTGGCGCAGCGCCTGGCGGTGCCCATGGCCCGCGTGGCCCTGGCCTGGGTGCTGCGCAAGCCCGGAGTGAGCGCGCCCATCATCGGCGCCACCAAGCTGGAGCAGCTGGACGAGGCCGCCGCCGCGCTCTCGCTGCAGTTGTCCGACGAGGACGTGGCCGAGCTGGAGGCGCCGTACCTGCCCCACCCGGTGGCGGGTTTTCGCTGAAGCACGTCGATCCGCGCGCCGATCAGCGGTTCAAGCCGCCGGCTCAACCCTGCAGCAGCTTGGCTTCGGCCAGGGAGAGCGCTTCGGGCAGGCCGGCCAGCACCAGCGTGTCGCCCGGTGCCAGCAGCAGCTCGTCACGCGCCTCGATCACCGCCCCACCGGCCTGACGTACCGACACCACCTGCACGCCCACGGCGTGCAGCGCCAGGCGGCCCAGACGCTCGCCCAGGCAAGCCGCGGCGGCCGGCAGGGTGACGCTGAGCAGGCGCGCCTGCTCCAGGGTGTCCGCCGTATCATCGTCGGCGCCGTGGAAGTAGCCGCGCAACAAGCGGTACCGGGCATCGCGCGCGTCACGGGTGATGCGGATGACGCGCGCCATCGGCACGCCCACCAGCGCCAGCGCGTGGCCGGCCAGCATCAGCGAGCCTTCGATGGCCTCGGGTACCACCTCAGTGGCGCCGGCCGCGCGCAGGCGGTCCATGTCGGTGTCGTCCACCGTGCGCACGATCACTGGCACCTTGGGCGCGTGCTCGCGCACGAGGTGCAGGATCTTCAGCGCCGAGGGTGTGTCGTGGTAGCTGATCACCACGGCGCTGGCGCGCGCCAGGCCGGCAGCCATCAGGCTCTGCAGGCGTGCCGCATCGCCGAAGACCACGCTCTGGCCGGCGGCGGCGGCCTGGCGCACACGGTCGGGGTCCAGGTCCAGCGCCATGTAGGGGATGCGCTCGGGCTCCAGCAGCCGCGCCAGGTTCTGCCCGCTGCGCCCGAAGCCGCAGATGATGACGTGGGCCTCGGTGGACATGGACTTCTTGGCGATCGACGTGAGTGCCACCGACTGCATCAGCCAGTCGCTGGCGCTCAGGCGGTTGACGATGCGGTCGCTGTACATCACCAGGAAGGGCGCGGCCAGCATGGACAGCACCATGGCCGCCAGCACGGGGCTCACCCATTGCGGCGCCACCAGGTTCAGGTCGGCCCCCAGCGTCAGCAGCACAAAGCCGAACTCGCCGGCCTG
>CAISJH010000829.1 GCA_903885585.1 uncultured beta proteobacterium | reverse complement strand
CTCTTGCCCGTGCCCCGCGCGCCCGTGAGCAACGCGTTGTTGGCACCGCGGCCGGCCACGAACTGGGCCGTGTTGCGAAGCAGCCGCTCCTTCTGCGGCTCCACTTCCTTCAAGTCCGCTAGGCGGATGGTGGCCACGTGGCGCACGGGCTCCAGCACGGCACTGGCCCCACGACGGCGGTAGCGAAACGCCACAGATGCAGCCCAGTCGGGTGCAGTGGCGGGGTGGGGCAACACGGCCTCCAGGCGGCCCAGCAGGGCCTCGGCGCGGGCGATCAGGGTTTCAACAGAGCTCATGGGGAAAGTGTAAGGAGGCGGGCTTGCCGCACGGGCGTACCCTGACTCTGAGGGCCCACCAAGCAGCGTAGTCGCGGGGCCCCGCCCGCAATGATGGCTAGCCTGCCAGGCGCACCAAAGCGACGTCCAGATGCTCCAGCGGCGAGCGCCGGAAGCCCGAGCGCGCAAAGCGCTGCAGCCGGCCTGCCACCAGCGACACCACGGCCGAGGCGAGTGCGGCGGCGTCCACCGTGGGCGTGGGCGAACCCGCGGCCTCGGCAGCCAGGCGCAGGCTCTGTCGCAGTTGCGACTCCACACGGTCGAAGAACTGGTTCATGCGCGCGGTCAAGCGCTCGTGTTCCAGCACCAGGGCGTCACCGACCATCACGCGGGTCATGCCCGGGTTCTTCTCGCCAAACTGCAACACCACGGCGGCGATCTTGCGGGCTTGCAGCGCGCCCGAGGGCTCGCGCTCGACGATCTGGTTGACCATCGTGAAGATGCTGGTCTCGATGAACTCGATCAGCCCCTCGAACATCTGCGCCTTGCTGGCGAAGTGACGGTACAGCGCGGCCTCGCTCACCTGCAGCCGCGCGGCCAGCGCGGCGGTGGTGATGCGCTCGGCCCCAGGCTGCTCCAGCATGCCGGCCAGCGTCTGCAGGATCTGGATGCGGCGCTCGCCAGGCTTGGGCCGCTTGCGTGAAGGCAAAGCGCTGCCCGCGGGGGCAGCGGCATCGGCCGCAAGGGCCTCTAGGCCTGCGTCAGCATCGGGCGTGTCAGACATGGGTGGGAGCGAATCGGCAAGCGCTTGAAAAGATTCTTGCACAGGCCATCAGGCACTTTCGAGCGGTTTCGGGGAGCGTAAACACTGAGTTCTGGAGGCTGCCGTTCGTGCTCTCGCCGGCAACAAGTCGCCGCCTTCACGGGGCGCGCAGCAAGTCCCGCAACTTGGAAACGCGGCGGCCCACATAGCTCGGGCGCCCCGCAGACAGCGGGGCCGCGGGCTTGCCCGAGGCCAGGGCGGCACGGGCCCAGCGCTGCATCCACACCGTCTTCATGCCCACGCGGCGCGCGGCCTTCTGGTGCTCCAGCGTGTCCTCCACCAGCACGCAACGCTCGGGCCTCACGCCCAGCTTCACCGCCGTGCAGCGCAGCATCCTGGCATCGGGCTTGGGCCGCAGGTCACCGAACATGTGCATGTCCTCGATGGACAGGATGCCGTCAAACCAACCCGCAATACCCAGCACACCCAGCACGCGCGCGGTGTAGGCCGCGGGCGCGTTGGTGAGGATGAAACGGCGCCCGGGCAGGCGACGCAGGGCGGCAAAGTCATGCGGATGCCCGTGCACCCGCGCCTCCAGGCCCGGCAGCAGGTGGGTGTGGTGCAGAAAGTGCGCGGACTTGACACCATGGTGGCGCACCAGACCGAGCAGCGTGGCACCGTAGCGCTTCCAGTAGTTGCGCCGCAGCGCATCCGCCTCGGCCGTGGTGAGCCCCAGTTCACGCACGATGTAGGCCGTCATCAGCTGATTGATGTGGCCGAAGGCGGCGTGCGAGGCGTTGTGCAGCGTGTTGTCGAGGTCGAAGAGCCAGACGGGCCCAGGGCGGCGGCGCACGGCGGCGCTGCTCAATGCGAGCGGATCATGGTGCCGTAGGCCTGGTCGGTCAGGATCTCCAGCAGCATGGCGTGGGGGACGCGGCCGTCCACGATGTGCACCGCGTTGACGCCGCTGCGTGCGGCGTCCAAGGCGCCCGCAATCTTGGGCAGCATGCCGCCACTGATGGTGCCGTCAGCCACGAGTTCGTCGATGCGACGCGGCGTCAGCTCGGTCAGCAGGTTGCCTTCCTTGTCCAGCACGCCACGGATATTGGTCAGCAGCATGAGCTTCTCGGCCTTCAGCACTTCGGCGAGCTTGCCGGCCACCAGGTCGGCATTGATGTTGTAGCTTTCGTTGTGCTCGCCAAAGCCGATGGGGCTGATGACAGGAATGAACTGGTCGTCTTGCAGGGCCCGCACCACGCTGGGGTCGATGGTGTCGATCTCGCCCACCTGGCCGATGTCGTGCTCCTTGCTAGGGTCGTCGCGGTCGAGCATCTTCATCTTGCGGGCGCGGATCAGGCCACCGTCACGGCCGGTCAGGCCCACGGCTTTGCCGCCAGCGGCGTTGATCAGGCCCACGATGTCTTGCTGCACCTCGCCGGCCAGCACCCACTCCACCACCTCCATGGTCTCGGCGTCGGTGACGCGCATGCCCTGGATGAAAGTGCCTTTCTTGCCCACGCGGGCCAGGGCCTCGTCGATCTGCGGGCCACCGCCGTGCACGACGATGGGGTTCATGCCCACCAGCTTGAGCAGCACGATGTCTTCGGCGAAATCCTGCTGCAGGGCCGGGTCGGTCATGGCGTTGCCACCGTACTTGATGACCAGCGTCTTGCCGTGGAACTTGCGGATGTAGGGCAGCGCCTGCGCGAGGATCTCGGCCTGGTCGCGCGGGGTGATGTGGTCGAGGCTGTGATCGAGCGTGTGGTCGGGGGCCGTGGTCATGGCAGGTGCGCAGGTCAGGAGGGTGCGGGAGATTGTAGGAATGCAGCGTCGGCCTCGACGCTGCCGGGCAGGCCAGGTCAAGCGTTCAGATAACGCGCCTCCAGATGCGCCTTGAAATGCGCCGGGTTCAAGGGCTCGCCGCTGGCGCGGACGGCCAGCTCGTCGGTGGTCCAGCGGCTGGCCTGGCTCCAGATGCGCTCGCGCAGCCAGCTGAACACAGGCTGCAGGTCGCCTGCGGCGATACGGGCATCGAGGTCCACCATCTCACGGCGCATGGTGGCAAACCACTGCGCGGCGAACATCGCGCCTAGCGAGTAGCAGGGGAAGTAGCCGAACAGGCCTTCGGGCCAGTGCACGTCCTGCAAGGGGCCGTCCTTGAAGTTGCCACGGGTGTCCAGGCCCAGCAGCTCTGCCATCTTGGCGTCCCACAACGCAGGCACGTCTTCGGGCTCGATGTCGCCCTCGATCAATGGACGCTCTATCTCGTAGCGCAAGATGACGTGCGCAGGGTAGGTCACCTCGTCCGCGTCCACGCGGATGAGTCCGCGCTTGACGCGGGTGATGAGGCGGTGCAGGTTGCGCGGCCCAAAGGCCGGCTGGTCGCCGAAGGCCTGACGCACCAGCGGCGCCAGCAAGCCAGCAAAGCCAGGGTGACTGCCCAGCTGCATCTCGAAGCTCAGCGACTGGCTCTCGTGCAGCGCCATGGAGCGCGCCTCAGCCACGGGCTGGCCCAGCAGCTCACGCGGCAGGTTCTGCTCGTAGCGCCCGTGCCCTGTCTCATGGATGGTGCCCATCAGGCTGACGAGGAACTCGTCTTCCCGAAAGCGTGTGGTCATGCGCACGTCTTCAGGCACACCGCCACAGAAGGGGTGCGTGCTGACGTCCAGCCGCCCGGCCTCGAAATCAAAGCCCAGCAGCTTCATGGCCTGCTCGCACAGCGCGCGCTGCGCCGGCACCGCGAAGGGCCCCACGGGCTCGATGAGTGGCTCGCGGACATCGTCCGTGGCCTGCTTGTCCATCACACGCTGAATCAGGTCCGGCAGCCAACGCCTCACGTCGCCGAAGACGCGACTCACGGTGGCGCTGGTCATGCCCGGCTCGTAACGGTCCATGAGCGCGTCGTACTTCGGCAGGCCGGTCAACTCCGAAAGGAACTTCGCCTCCTCGCGTCCAACCGCCAGCACCTCACGGAAGTTCTCCAGAAAGCCCGCCCAGTCGTTGGCGGGGCGCTGGCGTCGCCAGGCGTGCTCGCAGCGCGAGGTGGCCAAGGCCCGGCGCTCCACCAGCGAGGCGGGCAGCGCGTTGGACATGCGCCAGGCGCGCTCGATCTCGCGCAGGTTGGCGCGCTGCAAATCGTCCAGAGGCTCCTGCGTGGCCTGGATGATCTTGTCGCGCAGCGCTGCGTCAGTGCGCATGCGGTGCATCAAACCTTGCAGTTCGGCCAGCGCAGCAGCGCGGGCATCGTTGCCCTTGGGCGGCATGTTGGCGGCCTGGTCCCACCCGGCGATGGAGCCCAGATGGCCCAAGTGGTGGAGCCGGCGGTTGAGGGAGACCAGATCGTCGTAGGCAGGGGTGGTGGCCAGGGTCATCTTCAGCGCTCTACATCGCAAAAAGGGGGGCAACAAGGGGGCAGCAAGCCGCCCATTGTGACCAGCACGCCTTCAGGGCTGGAACTGCCCCGGAAACACCCACAGCAGCGCGGCCGTCATGGTGACGTAACGCGCAAACTTGCCCACCGCCATGTAGGCCACACAGGGCCAGAAGGGCAGCCGAAGCCAGCCTGCCACGGCACACAGCGGGTCGCCCACCACCGGCAGCCAGCTCAGCAGGCAGGCCTTGGGGCCAAAACGCTGCAACCAGGCCAGCGCCTTGGCCTCGGAGGGCTTGCGCTGAGCCATGGCGTTGTAGGCTTTCTCGGCACCCCACCCCATCCACCAGCTCAGCGCGCCGCCACCGGTATTGCCCAGCGTGGCCACCAGCACGGCGGGCCAGAACATGTCGGGATTCAGCTTGACCAATCCAAAGACCGCCGGCTCGCTGCCCATGGGCAGCAGCGTGGCCGACACAAAGGCCACCACAAAGACCGTGCTCAGGCCGAACTTGGGCAAGGCCAAGGCTGCGAGCAGGGCGTGCATCCAGGCTTCCATGGAAGGCGGATCATAGAAGCCGGCGCGGCTGGCTCACGCTCGGCTGGCTATACTGTTGCCACATTTTTGAGCATCCCGAAAGCTCCCCGCTCATGCCCTGTGGGCGCTTCATCGCGGTTCGCGGCGGCAACAGCGCACTAGACCAGCCCATCCAACCCGCCAAGGCCCCGCCCAACCGGTTGCGATTCCCCCACCCCAGCCCCGGCTCGCTTGTCCTCTCCACCCGTGCACACGACTCCTGACGCACCACGTGTCCAGCACGCCGCGCGAGCCCTGGCACCACTGCGCCTGGGCCCGGTGGAGCTGCCCAACCGCCTGTTCGTCGCGCCCATGGCGGGCGTGACGGACCGGCCGTTTCGCATGCTGTGCAAGCGCCTGGGCGCGGGATACGCGGTCAGCGAGATGGTCACCTCCAAACGCGAGTTGTGGTCCAGCCTCAAGACCTCGCGTCGTGCCAACCACGACGGCGAGACGGCGCCGATTGCCGTGCAGATCGCGGGCGTGGACCCGGTCGAAATGGCCGAAGCAGCACGCTACAACATCGACCGCGGCGCGCAGGTGATCGACCTCAACATGGGTTGCCCAGCCAAGAAGGTTTGCAATGTCTGGGCCGGCTCGGCGTTGATGAGCAACGAACCCCTGGCGTTGCGCATCGTCGAGACTGTGGTGGCCGCCTGCGCGCCTCTGAGCGTGCCCGTGACGCTGAAGATGCGCACCGGCCGCTGCGCCAGCGATCGCAATGCCGTGGCCCTGGCCCGGGCAGCCGAGAGCGCTGGCGTGGCCATGGTCACCGTGCATGGACGTACGCGCGAGCAGGGCTACACCGGCCTGGCTGAATACGACACCATCGCCGCGGTGAAGGCGGCGCTGCGCGTGCCCGTGGTGGCCAACGGCGACATTGACTCGCCTGCCAAGGCGCTGGCCGTGCTGCGCCATACCGGCGCTGATGCGCTGATGGTCGGCCGCGCCGCGCAGGGCCGGCCGTGGATCTTCCGCGAGATCGCGCACTTTCTCGAGACCGGCCATCTGCTGGCGCCACCGGCCACGCTGGACGTGAGCGCCTGGCTGCTGGAGCACCTGCAGGACCACTACGGCCTCTACGGTGAGCTGGCGGGTATGCGTACCGCGCGCAAGCACATCGGCTGGGCCGTGCGCGACCTGCCGGGCGGTGAAGGTTTTCGCCAGGCCATGAATGTGCTGGAGACCTGCGAAGCTCAGGTGCAGGCCGTCGACGGCTTCCTGAGCCGGCTGGCGCAAGACCATCCGCTCTGGCCAGCAGGGGTCAACCAGCCCGTTGCCGACGAGGCACTGACCACCACCCAGCCCGTACCATCGGCCGCCAACGATGAACGGCTCCGACAACTGGCTTGAGCGTCTGTCACACCAGTCCGCCCCGAGCCGTTCATCCACGAAGACCCACCTTCCCAACCCGCCACGCCATGAGCCGCCAGGACATCGACACTTGCATTCGCCAGACCTTGGAAAGGTACTTCCAAGACCTGGATGGCGAGCCGCCGCGAGGCGTGCACGAGATGATCGTCTCCGCCGCCGAGAAACCCATGCTGGAGGTGGTGATGGCGCGCGCTGAGGGCAACCAGAGCCGCGCAGCCGAGTGGCTGGGTATCAACCGCAACACGCTGCGCCGCAAACTGCTGGACCACGGGTTGGCCTCCTGACGGCGCCTGCGGCATCCCACCCGATCTCTCTACACGACGCCCCTCATGAACTCCCCCACCAACGGCCTGACCGCCCTGCTCTCCGTCTCTGACAAGACCGGCATCCTGGACTTCGCGCGCGAACTGCACGGACTCGGCATTCGCCTGGTGTCCACCGGCGGCACGGCCAAGCTGCTGGCCGAGGCCGGTTTACCCGTGACCGAGGTGGCTGAGCTGACGGGCTTTCCCGAGATGCTGGATGGCCGCGTCAAGACCTTGCACCCCATGATCCACGGCGGACTGCTGGCCCGGCGCGACGTGCCCGCCCATCTGCAAGCTTTGTCTCAACATGGCATCGGCACCATCGACCTGCTGTGCGTGAATCTCTACCCCTTCGAGCAGACGGTGGCCCAGGCCGGCTGCACGCTGGAAGACGCCATCGAGAACATCGACATTGGCGGGCCGGCCATGGTGCGCAGCGCAGCCAAGAACTGGAAGGACGTGACCGTGCTGACCGACGCTTCCCAGTACGCGGGCGTGCTGGGCGAACTGCGCGCGCACGGCGCCACCCAGCCGGCCACCCGCTTTGCGCTCGCCGTGGCGGCCTTCAACCGCATCAGCAACTACGACGCCGCGATCAGCGACTACCTCTCGGCACTGCAACCCGACGGCACGCGCAGCCTGTTCCCGGCCCAAAGCAACGGCCGCTTCGTCAAGGTGCAGGACCTGCGCTACGGCGAGAACCCGCACCAGCAGGCCGCGTTCTACCGCGATCTCTACCCCGCGCCGGGCTCGCTGGCAGTGGCGCAGCAGTTGCAGGGCAAGGAGCTCAGCTACAACAACATCGCCGACGCCGACGCGGCCTGGGAGTGCGTCAAGAGCTTCGAAGCCAGCGCCTGCGTCATCGTCAAGCATGCCAACCCCTGTGGTGTGGCCGTGGGTGCCACCCCGCTGGAGGCCTACGGGAAGGCCTTCCAGACCGACCCCACCTCGGCCTTTGGCGGCATCATCGCCTTCAACCGCCCGGTGGACGGCGAGGCAGCCGCGGCCGTGTCCAAGCAGTTCGTTGAGGTACTGATGGCCCCGGCCTTCACTGATCAGGCCTTGGAAGTGTTCAAAGCCAAGGCCAACGTGCGGCTGCTGCAGATCGCCCTGCCTCCGGGCGGCACGGGTCACGGGGCCACCGACTGGGCCAACGGCCGCAACATGATGGACGCCAAGCGCGTGGGCTCGGGCCTGCTGCTGCAGACCGCCGACAACCGGGTGCTGCGGCGCGAGGACTTGAGCTTCCCCACCCGGCTCAAGCCCACCGAGGCGCAGCTGGACGACCTGCTCTTCGCCTGGACGGTGGCCAAGTACGTCAAGAGCAATGCCATCGTGTTCTGCGGCGGCGGCATGACGCTGGGCGTGGGCGCGGGTCAGATGAGCCGCATCGACTCCGCGCGCATCGCCTCCATCAAGGCCGGCCATGCCGGGCTGTCCCTGCAGGGCTCGGCCGTGGCCAGCGACGCCTTCTTCCCCTTCCGTGATGGCCTGGACGTGGTGGTGGACCAGGGCGCCGCCTGCGTCATCCAGCCCGGCGGCTCGATGCGCGACGCTGAGGTGATTGCCGCAGCAGACGAGCGCGGCGTGGCCATGGTGTTGACGGGGGTGCGGCACTTCCGGCATTGAGCCTGCGCCATGGCCACCACCCGCATCCTCGGCATCGACCCCGGCCTGCAGAAGACAGGCTTTGGTGTCATCGACGCGCAGGGTACGCGACTGGCCTATGTGGCGAGCGGCACCATCAGCACGCTGGAAGCGCCGCGCGGCGACCTGCCCGGGCGGCTGAAGATCATCTTCGAGGGCGTGCGCGAGGTGGTGCAGCGTTACGAGCCGCAGTGCGCCTCGGCCGAGATCGTGTTCGTCAACGTCAACCCACAGAGCACGCTGCTGCTGGGCCAGGCGCGCGGGGCGGCCCTGGCCGCGCTGGTGTCTGGCGGGCTGCCGGTGGCGGAGTACACCGCGCTGCAGATGAAAAAGGCCATCGTCGGCCACGGCCTGGCCACCAAGTCACAGGTGCAGGAGATGGTCAAGCGCCTG
>CAISJH010000828.1 GCA_903885585.1 uncultured beta proteobacterium | reverse complement strand
TGGCGGCGGCATCGCAGCCCGCGGGCAGGTACACGGTCGCAAAAGAGCCCAAGGCGCCGTGGTGCACGACATAGGGGTCGGTGATGGGCAGGATGACACGGGCCGCCGCAGCACCCAACCAGCCGTCCAGCACGTCCTGCAGGTAGATGACGTCAGGCTGCGCATCCATGCGCACCTTCGCGTTCATGCCGTGGTCGGCCGTCAGGGCGATCACGCAGCCCATGGCGTCGAGTTCGCCCAGGTAGCGGTCCATCATGGCGTAAAAGGCGTTGGCCCCCTCGTCGCCCGGCGCATGCTTGTGCTGGATGTAGTCCGTGGTGCTCAGGTACATCACGTCAGGGCGACGGGTCTTCATGAGCTGCACGCCGGCGGCGAACACGAATTCCGACAGGCCCGCGCTGTACACATCGGGCACGCCCATGCCCACCAGGTCCAGCACGCCGGTGATGCCGTTGTCCGCCTCGGTCACAGCGTCAGCCTTCTCGGAAGAGAAGCAGATGCCCTGCATGCCCTTGCCCAGCAGCCGGCGCAGCTTGTCTTTGGCCGTCACCACCGCGCAGCGCTTCCCGGCATCCGCCAGCGCCGCCAGGATGGTGGGCGCACGCAACCACTTCGGGTCGTTCATCATCACCTCGGTACCCGAGGCGGCATCAAACAGGTAGTTGCCGCAGATACCGTGCACGCTGGGCGGCGCACCGGTGACGATGCTCAGGTTGTTGGGGTTGGTGAAGGTGGGCACCACGCAGTCGGCCACCAGCCCGGTGCCTTCGGCCAAGGTGCGCTTCATCCACGGCATGTGGCCGCCGAAGGTGGCCTGGGCGAGGTAGTCGGGTTCGCATCCGTCAACGCAGACAACGACGGTAGGTGACTGGGGCAGCCGGTAGCGGCGGCCATTGACTTCGATCACTTGCTCAGACACGGGACGACTCCAAAAAAAGGGGGGACTCAGTGGGCGGACTTGACAGCTCGCCCGTCAGTGTTTGCCCACCTGCTGACTGACCATGCGGGCCTTGCTCTCCATGACATGGTCGAACATGGCCCGGCCTGCGGCCTGCCCATCGCCGCAGGCGATGGCCTTGACGATGGCGCGGTGCTCGCCGGCCGACTGAGGCAGCTGTCCGCCTTCGGCCAGATGGGCGAGGTTCATGCGGCGAAACAGGCTCAGCTCCTTGATGAGCTTGCGGTAGATGGCGGTGAGCTTGCGGTTGCCCGCCATCTCCACCAGGCGGTCATGGAACTGCAGGTTCAGCAGGTGGTAGCTGCGCAGGTCAGACGCCTTCACGGCGCGCTCCATCGCATCCACCATGGCCCTCACCTCCTTGAGCTGGGCGGGCGTGATGCGCTGCGCCAGCTGCCGGCCCACCAGCTCATCCATGGCCGCTCGCAGATCGAAGATCTCCATGGCCTCGTCCAGCGGCACATCGCGGACGAACACGCCCCGGTTCTTCTCGGTGCGCACCAGCCCGGCTTCCTCGAGCATGCGAAAGGCCTCGCGCAGCGGCCCGCGCGACACACCGAGGTGGGCCGCGAGCGTCATCTCGGTGAGCTTGGCCCCGGGCTGCAACTCCCCCGAGACGATCATGCGCTCCAGTTCCGCTTGCACCAGCGTGGGCAGAGAGCTGGATTGCAGCAAGGCGATCGCGGGCAGGCCCGCACCTGGCGAACGCAGCCCCGCCGTGGTGGACACAGGGCCGGCTCCAGAGCCCGAAGACGCTGGCGCGGCGGGGGCAGCGGCGGGGGCAGCGGTGGCGGCACCACTCAGGGTTTTCATGGACACCATTGGAGCGCCGAGATCGCAGATTGTCAACAATCGACAAATCACCGTTGACATCAGGCAATCGCCGATGCACGATGCTGCCCAAACCCCGTTTGTGCGCGAGTTTCTGCGCGATGAAGGGCTGCACCCATCCATCGCCAGGGCTGTCATCGTGCGGTCATGAAGGGGGTGGCATCCTCCCTGGTTCTCTCCACTTCACTCCCCGAGGAGTCTTCCATGCGACTGTCCCGCCTTTCACTCGTCACCAGCGTTGTGCTCACCCTGCTGTCCGGCGCTGCCCTGGCACAAAAAACCCAGTTGCTGGTCTACACCGCGCTGGAGACCGACCAGCTCAAGGCCTACCAGGAGGGCTTCAACAAGGTGGAGCCCAACGTCGAGATCAAGTGGGTGCGCGACTCCACGGGCGTGATCACCGCCAAGCTGCTGGCCGAAAAGGGCAACCCGCAGGCAGACGTGGTCATGGGCGTGGCCGCCTCCAGCCTGGCGCTGCTGGACAAGAACGGCATGCTGGAGCCCTACAAGCCGTTGAACTTCGACGCCATCATGAGCCAGTACCGGGACAAGAAGAACCCGCCGGCCTGGTTTGGCATGGACGTGTGGGGCGCCACCATCTGCTTCAACACGGTGGAAGCGCAGAAGCGCAACATCCCCAAGCCCGAAACCTGGAAGGATCTGCTCAAGCCGGCCTACAAGGGTCAGGTGGTGATGCCCAATCCGGCATCTTCGGGCACGGGCTTCTTCGATGTGACCGCATGGCTCACGCTGTGGGGTGACGACAACGGCAAGGGCGGCGGCTGGAAGTACATGGACGGCCTGCACGAGAACATCGCGCAGTACACCCACTCCGGCTCCAAGCCCTGCAACATGGCCGCCGCCGGCGAGTACGTGGTGGGCATCTCCTTTGAGTACCGCGCCAACGCCAACAAGGCCAAGGGCGCGCCCATCGACCTGGTGTTCCCCAAGGAAGGCCTGGGCTGGGACCTGGAAGCCTTTGCCATCCACAAGGGCACCAAGAAGTTGGACGCTGCCAAGAAGCTGGCGGACTGGGCTTCGTCCAAGGACGCGATGAAGCTCTACGGCAAGAACTTCGCCATCACGGCGCAACCGGGCGTGGCCGAACCTCTGGCCAACGTGCCCAAGGACTACGAAGCGCGACTGGTCAAGATGGACTTCGCCACCGTGGCCGCCAACCGTGAGCGGGTGCTGGCCGAGTGGACCAAGCGTTACGACGCCAAGTCCGAGAAGCGCCGTTAAGACGTGCCCTCGTTTCTCAAGCTCGAGGGCATCGAGAAGCGCTTCGGCACGTTCACCGCTCTGAAGGGCGTCGATCTGGAGATCGAGCAGGGGGAGTTCGTCTGCTTCCTCGGCCCTTCAGGCTGTGGCAAAACCACGCTGCTGCGCATCATTGCAGGGCTGGAAGCCCAGAGCGCCGGCCGCATTGAGCAGGCGGGCAAAGACATCTCTCGCCTGCCGCCGTCGGCCCGTGACTACGGCATCGTCTTCCAGTCGTACGCTCTGTTCCCCAATCTGACGGTGGCCGACAACGTTGCCTACGGCCTGGTGAACCGAAAGATGCCCAAGGCCCAAGCCCGGCAGCGCGTACAGGAGCTGGTGCAGCTGGTGGGCCTGCCCGACAGCCAGGACAAGTACCCTGCGCAGTTGTCTGGCGGGCAGCAGCAGCGCATCGCGCTGGCCC
>CAISJH010000827.1 GCA_903885585.1 uncultured beta proteobacterium | reverse complement strand
CAGGCCGGCGTGAACGCGCCGGCGCAGTTCCACGTTCTGTAGCCAGTCCAGTATGAACAGCGTGCGCTCGATCCGCCCAAGCTCACGCAGCGCCACCGCCAGCCCATTTTGTCGAGGGTAGCCGCCGAGTTTGCGCAGCATCAGCGAGGCCGTGACCGTACCTTGCTGAATCGAGGTGGCCAGGCGCAAGATGTCTTCCCAGTGGGTCCTGATGGCGCCCAGATTCAGTCTCTCGGCACTGATCATGGGCTTCAAGGCTTCGTAGCCGCTATCGCCTTTGGGGATGAACAGTTTGGTGTCGGCCAGGTCGCGGATGCGCGGCGCGAAGCGGAACCCCAGCAGGTGCATGAGACCGAAGACGTGATCGGTAAAACCGGCGGTGTCGGTGTAGTGCTCCTCGATGCGCAGATCCGACTCGTGGTACAGCAGTCCGTCAAGGACGTAGGTGGAGTCGCGCACGCCAACGTTGATCACTTTGGTGCTGAAGGGCGTGTACTGGTCGCCGACGTGGGTGTAGAAGGTTCGCCCTGGATCCGTGCCGTATTTCAGGTTGACGTGGCCGGTGCTCTGGGCGTGGCCACCGGCGGCAAAACGCTGGCCATCCGATGACGAGGTGGTGCCGTCTCCCCAATGCAGGGCGAAGGGGTGCCGCGACTGTGCGTTGACCAACTCAGCCAAGGCGCGCGAGTAGTTCTCGTCACGGATATGCCAGGCTTGCAGCCAGGACAACTGGGCGTAGGTCGTGCCCGGGCAGGACTGGGCCATCTTGGTCAGCCCGAGGTTGATCGCGTCGGCCAAGATGGTCGTCAGCAGCAGCGTGCTGTCCTTGGCGGGCTGGCCTGTCTTCAGGTGTGTGAAGTGCCGGGTGAAGCCGGTCCACTGGTCCACTTCCAGCAGCAGCTCGGTGATCTTGACTTGCGGCAGCACAGCCGCTGTCTGGTCGATCAGAGCCACTGCGGCATCCGGTACCACCGCGTCCAGCGGCGTGATCTTCAGCCCCGACTCGGTGATGATGGCGTCGGGGAGTTCGGCGGTGGCCGCCAGGTGGTTGACCGCGGCGAGCTGAGATTGCAGCTGTTGCAGCCGCTCCTGCAGATACGCCTCGCAGTCGGTGGAAACCGTCAGGGGCAACGCTTGGGCTTGTTTCAGGGTGGCGAACTTCTCGGCGGGCACCAGGTATTCGTCGAAGTCCCGGAACTGACGAGAGCCCTGCACCCAGATGTCGCCCGAGCGCAGGCTGTTCTTCAGCTCGGTCAACGCGCACAGCTCGTAGAAGCGCCGGTCGGCGCCGTCCGCTGTCATCACCAGCTTGTGCCAACGCTTCTTGACGAAGCCAATGGGCGCGTCGGTGGGCACGTCGCGCACCTTGAGCAAATTCATCAGGCGCAGCACCTCGATGGCGTCGAGCACGCCCTGGGCTGCGGGTGCTGCGCGAAGTTGGAGCACGTCCAGGAACTCGGCGGCGTAGCGGCGCACGGTGCTGTAGCTGTCACCGACGTGGCGCAGGAAATCAAAGTCTTCGGGCTGTGCGAGCTTCTGGGCCTCGGCCACGCTTGCGCTGAAATCCTCCCATGGCATCACAGCCTCGATGGCTGCGAACGCGTCGGCGTGTGAGGTGCGGGCCTCGAGCAGCGCCTGCCCGATGCGCCCGTACAGCCGCACCTTGTCGTTGATCGCCTTGCCGCTGGCTTGGAACTGTTGCTGGTGCT
>CAISJH010000826.1 GCA_903885585.1 uncultured beta proteobacterium | reverse complement strand
GCGGGCAGGCTGGCCGCCAGCAGCGCGCTGTACGGGTCATCCACCTGGTGAAAGCAGTGGACGCGGTGCGGCTCCCCCCGCGCCCGCCGCGCACGTTCGGCCTTCGTGCGCGCCTGCAGCAGGCGCTCACGCGACAACCAGCGCTCGGTGAGCGCCGGCATCAGCAAGCCGCGCAAGGACCTCAACACGGCTGGAAGGGCCGGTCTGGTGCCCCGGCTGCAACGCGAAGAGCTTCACGCCCGGACTGCTTCGGCCCCGTGCGCACACCACCTGCTCGACGCCAAGCCGTGGCGGTCCGGTTCGAACCCTGCATCACCTGCCCCCCGAGCGGTTGCACCCTAGAAATGACACTTTAAGTGCCACAACACAGCCGCGTCAATGTGGCGAGAGCTGAAGCCCCGCTGATGACCAGCAGGGCCATGCCGCCGTACAAGGCATTGGCCTGCAGCACGCGGCCGAAGAGCGAGTTGACGATGCGCAGCAGCACCAGGAACAGCATCAGCACCACCGCGAAGATCAGCCAATAGGTCAGCGTCTTGCCGTCGATCAGCAGGCCCTGCCCTTCGGTCTCGAGCAACGTGAGCCAGCGGCCCCTTGCCGTCGCTTGCCTCTTCTCAAGCGCCCGCCGCGGGGCTGCGGCATGGTGCGCCTCTGTCTCTGCGGCGATGGTCATCCAGACTTGACCTTCTCCGCGGCAACCCTGAGTTCGGGAGGTGAACGATGAAGCTGCTGAAGAACATTCTTGCGGGGGCCGCGGTGGCGCTCGCAACGCTGGCGGGGCCAGGGGGCGCGTGGGCCCAGAACGTGAACAACTGCGCTTGGCCGCTCGGGCTGTCGCCCTCGGGTTCGGGGAATTTCCTCGCTCCAGATGCCGCCGCCCGGTACTGGGCGATGCCCTTCCCGAAGGCCTACCGGACGATGAAGATCCAGGGGACCTTCCCGAACGCCAGGTATTTCTCCTTCGTCGCCTACAGCGGAGACGCCAGCGGCCGCCCGGTGGAAACCACGGGCAGCCGGCACGACGCCACGATCACGCCCGACGGCAGCGGCAGCGGGGCGTCCTACACCGTCCGGGTCTCGCGCGATCCATCGATGTCGGGCGCCACAAACGGGATGGCCGTGACCGCCAACGATGCCTGGGTGGTGCTGCGGATGTACGCCCCGGCGCCGGATCCGACGCTGTCAGGTTACGCGCTGAGCGGCGGGGTACCCCTGCCGGCGATCTCGTTTGACGAGGCCCCGCCCCTGGCAACCTGCCCGCCACCATCGACTGCCGACGGCCAGGGCTGGCATCCGGTCCGTTCGGTCAACAAGCTCGAAGACCTTCGGTCCTTCTTCGGGCTCCTCTTTCCCGCGGGCTTCGACATCAACCAACCCACCGACTACGACGAGACGCTTAGCGGTCGCATGTGGTTCTCGCCGCCACGCGTGCCGCCGATGCTGCTTTTCCCCAACCCGGACAACAAGTACATCCTGGCCTCGCCTGGGCCGTACCAGCGCGGGCGCGTCATCGTGATCCGGGCGAAGGCACCGGAGGTGGCCGACCGGCGCGCGGGCCGCGGGCCGGGTGCCCAGGGCCGGGGCTCCGGCCGGGCTCAGGGTGCGGACATGCGGTACTGGTCGATGTGCAACAACGACTTCGCGCTGCCCATTGCCGCCGTAGGCTGCGTGTCGGACCTGACGGTCAAGCTCGAGGGCGGCTGGTTCACGGTGGTCATCAGCGACGACATCTCGCGGCCGGAGTGGTTGCGCGCAGGCGTGAACTGGTTGCCCTGGGGTGACGAGCAGTACCCCAAGCTCGTCTTCTTCCGGCACCTGCTCGCCTCCGAGACCTTTCCCCACTCGGTGCAGCAGGTCGTCAAGGGCTGCCCGGCGGGTTGCCTGAACAACGACGCGGTGTTCGATTTCACGCTGCCGGACCTGCCACGGCGCGCCGTGATCAGCGCTGCGGGGCCGGCCGTGCAGCGCCTCATGGGCGAGTACTACCCGGTGGCGGCCTGGTGCGACAAATCGACCTTCGAACGCGGTGGCTGGCAGGCCTGCCTGGGGAGGCCCTGAGGAGCCGCCGCGGCCGGGCACCCCACTGGCGCTAGCGCAGTCTCAGCCCTGCGCCTGCTCTGCCTTCGCCGTCTTCCCCATCCCCCTCGCACGCAACCTCCCCACCACCCCCGTGGGGAAGTAGTAGACCGACAGCACGAACAGCACGCCCAGCCACAGCAGCCAGCGGTCGGGCGTCAGCACGGCGGCCAGTACGGGCACGCCCTCCACGGCGCCGGCGGCCAGCTTCAGCAGGTCTTGCAGGTAGTTCTGCGCCAGCACGAACAGCACGCTGCCGATCACCGCGCCGTACAGCGTGCCCATGCCGCCGATCACCACGATCAGCAGGATGTCCAGCATGATCTCGAAGCTCAGCGTGGTGTCCGGCCCGGTATAGCGCAGCCACAGCGCCAGCAGCGCCCCGGCCACGGTGGCGAACAGTGCGGCCAGCACGGTGGACACCGTGCGGTAGGTCACCGTCCGAAACCCCAGCGCCTCGGCGCGGAAGTCGTTCTCGCGGATGGCCTGCAGCACGCGCCCAAAGGGCGAGTTCACGATGCGCAGCAGCACCAGGAACAGCACCCCCACCACCGCGAAGATCAGCCAGTAGGTCAGCGTCCTGCCGTCGATCAGCAGACCCAGCACCTCGGTCTCGAAGGGCTCGAAGGACGGGCTAAGCCCCGCCGGGTTCTTGAAGTTCAGGCCGTCCTCGCCGCCCGTGAACTCGCTCAGCTGAGACGCCAGCGTCTGGAAGGCGGTGGCCACGGCCAGCGTGATCATGGCAAAGAAGATGGCCTTCACGCGCAGGCTGAACAGGCCGATCACCAAGGCCAGCAGCAGCGAGACGACCAAGGCCACGGCCAGCCCCAGGCCCACCGCCGCCCAGCCGGGGCCCATACGCTCGCTGGCAATGGCCACGCCGTAGGCGCCGATGCCGAAGAACATGGTGTGGGCGAAGCTGACGATGCCGGTGTAGCCCAGCAGCAGGTCGTAGCTGGCCACCAGCAGCACGAACACCAGGATCTTGGCGGCCACCGAGATGCCGCGTGCACCGGGAAACAGGAAGGGCGCCAGCGCCAGCGTCACCAGGATGAGCAGCAGCGCCGCAGCCAGCCAGCGGCTGCGCGGCAGGTCGTGGGAGAGCAGGCGGTGGATCATGACGGATCGCAGCGGTTCATGACGGGGGCCCACCGTTCACGCGATGCCTATGGCTGACACTGCTCAGGCCTTGGCTCATGAGGCGTTGGCCACTCATGACTTCACCGGGTACAGGCCCTGCGGCCGCCACAGCAGCACCGCCACCATCAGCGCGATGTTGGAGAACAGCGCGAGCTTGGGTGCGAGGTAGCCGGTGTAGTTGGCCATCAGCCCTACCATCAGCGCGCCAACAAAGCAGCCGAAGGTGGAACCCAGGCCGCCGATGATGATGACGATGAAGATCAGCACGTTGACCTGCGCGCCGATCTGCGGCGTGACGCTCTGCTGGTACAGGCCCCACAGCACGCCACCCAGGCCGGCCAGCGCCGAGCCGCCGACGAACACGCCCACGAACAGGCGCTGGATGCGGTAGCCCAGCGCCTCCACCATGGAGCGGTCCTGCACGCCGGCACGGATCAGCAGGCCCAGCTTGGTGCGATTCAAGGTGAAGACCAGCGCGAGGAAGACCAGCAGCCCGATCACGCAGGCCAGCACGCGGTAGCGCTCGATGGCGGCTTCGCCCACGTACCAGGCGCCGCGCAAGGCCTGCGGCAGCGGCAGGGCGATCTGCAGCGGGCCCCAGATCACCTTGATCAGCTCTTCGCCTACGATCATGCCGCCCATGGTGATGAGGATCTGCTTGAGGTGCAGGCCGTAGACAGGCCGCACGATCACGCGCTCGAAGGCCCAGCCGGCCGCACCGGCCACGGCCATGGCCACGAGCATGGCCAGGAATACGCCCACCACGGTGGGGCCATCGGCCCCTGCTGTCCACCCCATCACGCTGG
>CAISJH010000825.1 GCA_903885585.1 uncultured beta proteobacterium | reverse complement strand
GCGCAGGAGCTGGCCTGGCTGCCCGCGGGCACCCGCCTGAGCGAAGGCCAGGACGTAGAGCGCCAGCTGGACCGCTGCCGCGCCGAACGGCCCGACATCACCGTGTGCGGCCTGGGGCTGGCCAACCCGCTGGAGGCCGAGGGACTGACCACCAAGTGGGCCATCGAGCTGGTGTTCTCGCCCATCCATGGCTACGAGCAAGCCGCTGATCTGGCCGAGCTCTTTGCCCGCCCGCTGCGCCGGCGCGAGCTGCTGGCCGCCTGACCGGCCGAACACGCAACAGGCACCGAACGGCATGCAACTGACCCTCTGGACCTACGAAGGCCCCCCGCATGTGGGCGCGATGCGCATCGCCACCGCCATGCGCGACGTGCACTACGTGCTGCACGCGCCGCAGGGCGACACCTATGCGGACCTGCTGTTCACGATGATCGAGCGGCGAGACCGCCGCCCGCCTGTGACCTACACCACCTTCCAGGCGCGCGACCTGGGCGGCGACACCGCCGAGCTGTTCAAGACCGCCGCCCGCCACGCCTACGAACGCTTTGCGCCCAAGGCCATGCTGGTGGGCTCGTCCTGCACCGCCGAGCTGATCCAGGACGACCCCGGCGGTCTCGCGCAGGCCCTGCAGCTACCGGTGCCGGTGGTGCCGTTGGAGCTGCCCGCCTACCAGCGCAAGGAGAACTGGGGCGCCGCCGAGACCTTCTACCAGGTGGTGCGCGCCATCGCCGGCACCGCCCGCGTGGAGCGCGCACCCCTGGAAGGGCGCCGCGCTCGCTGCAACCTGCTGGGGCCCACCGCCCTGGGTTTTCGCCACCGTGACGACGTCATCGAGATCACCCGGCTGCTGCAGCAGCTGGGTGTGGACGTGAGCGTCACCGCGCCCCTGAACGCCAGCCCCGACGACATCGTCCGCCTGCCGCAGGCCGACTTCAACGTGGTGCTCTACCCCGAGACCGCCGGCCAGGCGGCGCAGTGGCTGCAACGCATCCACGGTCAACCCTTCACCAAGACGATTCCCATCGGTGTGGGCGCCACGCGCGAGTTCATTGCCGAGGTGGCCGGTCTGGCCGGGGTGGACGCTGCAGGCGTGCTGGCCGAGAACGCGTCTCGCGCGCCCTGGTATTCCAAGTCAGTGGACTCGACCTACCTCACCGACAAGCGGGTCTTCGTCTTTGGTGACGCGTCGCACGCCGTGGCGGCGGCCCGGGTGGCCGCCCGCGAGCTGGGCTTCAAGGTGGTGGGCCTGGGCACCTACAGCCGCGAGTTCGCCCGCGAGGTGCGCGAGGCCGCCAAGCTCTACGGCGTCGAACCCCTGATCAGCGACGACTACCTGGAAGTGGAGGCGCGCATCGCCGAAGCCCAGCCCGAGCTGGTGCTGGGCACGCAGATGGAGCGCCACATCGCCAAGCGCCTGCGCCTGCCCTGCGCCGTGATCTCAGCGCCCGTGCACGTGCAGGACTTCCCCGCCCGCTATGCACCGCAGATGGGCTTCGAGGGCGCGAACGTGCTCTTCGACACCTGGGTGCACCCGCTGATGATGGGCCTGGAAGAGCACCTGCTGACGATGTTCCGCGAGGACTTCGAGTTCCACGAAGGCGCCGCAGCCTCGCACCTGTCGCACGCCGGGGGCGCCGCGCACGCCACAGGGCCTGCGGCCGTGCCTGAGGTGAACGCGCAAGCCGAGGTGGCACAGGCATCACCGCCCCCCCAAACCCCGCAGGTACCGGAAGTCCCCCTCAAGGCCGACAGCATCGCCATCGAGCCGGGCTCGCTGCAGGTCACACCCAAGCCCACCCACGCACCCGCCGAGCCCTCCGGCCCCGCCGCCTGGAGCGCCGACGCCCAGAAGGAGCTCCAGAAGATCCCCTTCTTCGTGCGCGGCAAGGCACGCCGCAACACCGAACGCTTCGCTGCCGAGCGCGGGGTGTCCACCATCACCGTCGAGACCCTCTATGACGCAAAGGCGCACTTCGGTCGTTGACTTCGGCCTGGGCTTCCTGCCCGGCGCAGCCAAGGCGGCCTCCCGTCCCGCGGCGGCGTCGGAGGTGGCGCCCATCCGCGTGGTCATCGTCACGATGGACACCCACCTGGCCAGCTCTGTCGCCCGCGCGCGCAGCGAGTTGCTGCGCAGCCTGCCCGGCCTGAACCTGCGGCTGCACGCGGCGTCGGAGTTTGCCGGGGACCCGCAAGCCACCCAGCAGTGCCGTGACGACATCGCCCGCGCCGACATCGTGATCGCCGGCATGCTCTTTCTGGAAGAGCACTTCAACCCCATCCTGGGCGATCTGCAGGCCCGCCGCGACCATTGCGACGCGATGATCTGCATCGCCTCGGCCAGCGAGGTGGTCAAGCTCACGCGAGCGGGCGCCTTCGACATGAGCAAGCCCGCCAGCGGACCGATGGCGCTGTTGAAGAAGCTGCGCGGCAAGAGCAGCAGCGAGGGCAAGCCCGCCACTGGGGGCGCTGCCCAGATGAAGATGCTGCGGCGCCTGCCGCAGATGTTGCGCTTCATCCCCGGCACGGCCCAGGACGTGCGGGCCTACTTCCTGACCATGCAGTACTGGCTGGGCGGTTCCGACGAGAACGTGCTGAACATGGTGCGCTTCGTCATCGACCGCTATGCCGACGGCTCCCGCCGCGCACTGCGGGGCACCACCAAGGTGCCGCTGCCCGTGGACTACCCGGAGGTGGGTGTGTACCACCCCCGCATGGCCGGCCGTCTGTCAGAAGAGTCTTCCAGCCTGCCGTTGCCCCCGGCCCTGGCAGGAGCCAACAGGGCAGCGCCCGCGCGCGGCACCGTGGGCCTGCTGCTGCTGCGCTCCTATCTGCTGGGCGGCAATGCGCGCCATTACGACGGCGTGATCACCGCCTTGGAGGCCCGCGGTCTGAAGGTGGTGCCGGCCTTCGCTGCCGGGCTGGATTCGCGCCCGGCCATCGAGCGCTTCTTCATGAAGGACGGCCAGGTCACGGTGGACGCCGTGGTCTCGCTGACCGGCTTCTCGCTCGTGGGCGGGCCGGCCTACAACGACGCCAAGGCGGCCGAGGACATCCTGGCCCAGCTGGACGTGCCCTACCTGGCCGCCCACCCGGTGGAGTTCCAGACCCTGGACCAGTGGGGCGGCTCCGAGCGCGGCTTGCTGCCGGTAGAAAGCACCATCATGGTGGCCATTCCCGAGCTGGACGGCGCCACCAGCCCCACCGTGTTCGGTGGCCGCCCGGGCGGCGCGGGCGTCACCTGCACCGGTTGCGACCACCGCTGCACCTTCACTGGCGAGGAGAGCCCGCAGGAGCGCAGCGGTGCCCCCCGCAACGTGCAACAGGACATGGCCACCTGCCCGGAGCGCGCGCAGATGCTGGCCGCCCGCGTGGACCGCCTCGTGACCCTGCGCCGCAGCCAGCGGGCCGAGCGCAAGGTGGCGCTGGTGGTCTTCAACTTCCCGCCCAACGCGGGCAACATCGGCAGCGCGGCCTACCTGTCGGTCTTCGAATCCCTGTTCCACACGCTGACGGCCATGCAGGCCCAGGGCTACCAGGTGGAGCTGCCGGCCAGCGTGGACGCCTTGCGCGAGGCGGTGCTGCAGGGCAATGCAGCCCAGTACGGCGCCGATGCCAACGTGCACACCGTGATCGCAGCGGCCGACCATGTGCGGCGCGAACGCTGGCTCAAGGAGATCGAAGGCCAGTGGGGCCCGGCCCCCGGCAAGCAGCTCAGCAACGGCCGCGGGATCCTGGTGCTGGGGCGGCAGTTCGGCAACGTGCTGGTGGCCGTGCAGCCCGCCTTCGGCTACGAGGGCGACCCGATGCGGCTGCTCTTCGAGAAGGGCCTGGCACCCACGCACGCCTTCTCCGCCTTCTACCGCTACCTGCGCGAGGACTTCTCCGCGCATGCCGTGCTGCATTTCGGCACCCACGGGGCGCTGGAGTTCATGCCGGGCAAGCAAAGCGGCATGTCCGGCAGTTGCTGGCCCGACCGGCTGATCGGCGACCTGCCCAACATCTACCTCTACGCCTCCAACAACCCGTCGGAGGGCGCCATCGCCAAGCGCCGTACCGGCGCCACGCTGGTGAGCTACCTCACCCCCCCGGTGGCGCAGGCCGGCCTGTACCGGGGTCTGCTGGAGTTGAAGGCTTCGCTGGACCGCTTCCGCGGGCTGCCGCCGGAAGCCGGCGAGCGCACCGAACTGGCCGCACTGGTGCAGTCCCAGGCCGCCGAGTTGCAGCTGGCCGAGGCCGAGCCGCTGTGGACCGCCGGCTCCGCGAGCGAGCTGAACACACGGGTCGTCCGCCTGTCCGAGCAGGTGCTGGAGCTGGAATACACCTTGATCCCCCACGGCCTGCACGTGACGGGCCGCGCACCGTCCGCCGCCGAGCGCGTGGACATGCTGCTGGCCATGGCCGAGGCGCACCAGGGCAGCGCTGGTGCGCAAGGCCCCGTGCTGCCCCGTGAGGCGGTGCAGGCCCTGGTGGCCGGCGCCACACCCGAGAAGGCCCTGGCCGCCAGCGGGCTGGGCCGGGACGAGCAGCTGCTGGCCGTGATGCGCGAGTTGGCGCAGTCTGACAAACACCTGGCCCAGGACACCGAAGTGGCCGGCCTGCTGCGCGCCCTGGATGGCCGCTACACCCGCCCCGCGCCGGGCGGCGACATCCTGCGCACCCCGGCCGTGCTGCCCACGGGGCGCAACCTGCACGGCTTCGACCCCTTCCGCATCCCGAGCGCCTTCGCGGTGCAGGACGGCGCCAAGCAGGCCCAGCGCCTGATCGAGCGCTACGTGGCTGACGGCCACGCGTTGCCGGAGTCCATCGCCCTGGTGTTGTGGGGCAGCGACAACCTGAAGAACGAAGGAGCGCCCATCGGGCAGGCCCTGGCGCTGATGGGCGCGCTGCCACGCTTTGACAGCTACGGCCGCGTGGCCGGCGCCACGCTGATGCCTCTGGCGCAGCTCGGGCGGCCGCGCATCGACGTGGTGGTGACGCTGTCGGGCATCTTCCGCGACCTGATGCCGCTGCAGATCCGCGTGCTGGCCGAGGCCGCCTGGCTGTGCGCCAGTGCCGACGAGCCGCTGGAGCAGAACTTCGTGCGCAAGCACGCCCTGGCCTACCAGCAGGAGCATGGCTGCACGCTGGAGGTGGCCTCGCTGCGTGTGTACGGCAACGCCGAGGGCGCCTACGGCTCCAACGTCAACAACCTGATCGAGAGCGGCAACTGGTCTGACGAGGACGAACTCGCCGAGACCTACTCGCGCCGCAAGGGCTTTGCCTACGGCCGCAGCGGCCGCCCGATGCAGCAGGGTGCGCTGCTCAAGAGCGTGCTGGCCGACGTGCAGCTGACCTACCAGAACCTGGACTCGGTGGAGTTGGGCGTCACCACGGTGGACAACTACTTCGATACCCTGGGCGGCATCACCCAGGCGGTCAAGCGAGCCCAGGGCGGCAAGCCGCCGCCGGTCTACATCGGCGACCAGACCCGTGGCGAGGGCACCGTGCGCTCGCTGCGCGAGCAGGTGGCGTTGGAGACCCGCACCCGCATGCTGAACCCCAAGTGGTACGAGGGCATGCTGGAGCACGGCTACGAGGGCGTGCGCCAGATCGAGGTCCACGTCACCAACACCATGGGCTGGTCGGCCACCACGGGGCAGGTGCAGCCCTGGGTGTACCAGCAGCTCACAGAGACCTTCATGCTGGACGCCACCATGCGCGAGCGCCTGGCCAGCCTGAACCCCACCGCCTCGGCTCGGGTGGCCAACCGCCTGATCGAGGCCTATGAACGCCAGTACTGGCAGCCCGACGAGCGCACGCTCGAGGCGCTGCGCCAGGCCGGTGAAGAGCTGGAGGACCGCCTGGAGGGCGTCACCCCCGGCCCCGCAACGCGCGCCAATGAAAGGGCAGCCGCATGACCATGACCGCCACCGTCCCCGTGACCCAGATCGGCCGGGGAGGCCGCCCTGCACCCGGCTCCCGCCCCGACGGCGAGGGCAGCGTGCAGGTCCAGCTCGACCCGAGCCTGAAGATCGGCACCGCCAAGGTCTTTGCCGTCTACGGCAAGGGCGGCATCGGCAAGAGCACCACCTCGTCCAACCTGAGCGCGGCGTTCTCCAAGCTCGGCAAGCGCGTGCTGCAGATCGGCTGCGACCCCAAGCACGACAGCACCTTCACGCTGACCAAGAAGATGTTGCCGACCGTCATCGACGTGCTGGAGACGGTGGACTTCCACGCCGAGGAACTGCGCCCCGAGGACTTCGTCTTCGAGGGCTACAACGGCGTGATGTGTGTGGAAGCCGGCGGCCCGCCCGCCGGTACCGGCTGTGGCGGCTACGTGGTGGGCCAGACCGTCAAGCTGCTCAAGGAGCACCACCTGCTGGAAGACACCGACGTCGTGATCTTCGACGTGCTGGGCGACGTGGTGTGCGGAGGCTTTGCCGCCCCGCTGCAACACGCCGACCGGGCGCTGATCGTCACGGCCAACGACTTCGACTCGATCTTCGCGATGAACCGCATCGTGCAGGCCATCGGCGCGAAATCCAAGAACTACAACGTGCGTCTGGGGGGCGTGATCGCCAACCGCAGCGCGGCCACCGACCAGATCGACAAGTTCAACGACCGCATCGGCCTGCAGACCATGGCCCGCTTTCCGGACCTGGACGTCATCCGCCGCAGCCGGCTGAAGAAGTCCACGCTGTTCGAGATGGAGAGCTCGCCCGAACTGGAGGCGGTGCAGCAGGAATACCTGCGCTTGGCGGCCAAGTTGTGGGCCGGCGTGGAGCCGCTGAACGCCTCGCCGCTGAAAGACCGCGACATCTTCGACCTGCTGGGATTCGACTGAACATGGACGTCCGCCAAGCCCAGTACCAGCAGCGCCGCGGGCAGATCGAAGACTACTTCGATCGCACCGCCGTCAAGGCCTGGGAGCAACTCACCTCCAACGCCCCCGTGGGTCGCATCCGCGCGACCGTCCGCGCAGGGCGGGACCGCATGCGCACCACGCTGTTGGACTGGCTGCCGGCCGACCTGCACGGCGCGCGCCTCATGGATGCCGGTTGCGGCACAGGCGCGCTGGCGGTGGAGGCCGCACGGCGCGGCGCGCAGGTGGTGGCCATCGACCTGTCGCCGCAGTTGGTGGACGTGGCGCGCCAGCGCATCGCCGCCCTGCCCGACGGCACCGCCCTGTTGCAGCGCATCGACCTGCGCAGCGGCGACATGCTGGACCCGGCGCTCGGCAGCTTCGACCATGTGGTCGCCATGGACTCGCTGATCCATTACTCCATGTTCGACGCCGTGCGCCTGCTGGAGGCCTGGTCATACCGCACGCGTTGCTCCATCGCCTTCACCTTTGCGCCGCGCAATCCGCTGCTGGTGGCCATGCGCTCGGTGGGCCGGCTGTTTCCCAGCAGCAATCGGGCGCCGTGGATCGAGCCGATGTCAGAGGTGGAGTTGCGCGCCATGGTGCGGCGTGCGAGCGGCCTGGCCGGCTGGCACAGCGGCCGCACACAGCGCATTTCCAGCGGCTTCTACACCTCTCAGGCCCTGGAGGTGGTGCGTTGAGCCTGGGCAAGCCG
>CAISJH010000824.1 GCA_903885585.1 uncultured beta proteobacterium | reverse complement strand
TCAGCCCAGCGCCGCCAAGGCGCGAGCGGTAATCTCGTCCACCGCACCCATGCCGGAGATCTTGGCGTAGCGCGGGGCCGTGGCATCGCCGGTGGCCGCCCAGGCGGAGTAGTAATCCACCAGGGGACGGGTCTGCGCCTGATAGACCGCCAAGCGTTTGATGACGGTCTCTTCCTTGTCGTCGTCGCGCTGGATCAAGGGCTCGCCAGTCACGTCATCCAGACCGTCCGCCTTGGGCGGGTTGAACTTCACGTGGTACGTGCGGCCCGAGGCCACGTGGACGCGGCGGCCACTCATGCGCTCGACGATGGCGGAGTCGGGGACATCAATCTCCAGCACCACATCCAGCTTCACGCCGGCAGCCTTCATGGCGTCAGCCTGAGGAATGGTGCGGGGGAAGCCGTCGAACAGGAAGCCGTTGGCACAGTCAGCCTGCGTGATGCGCTCCTTGACCAGCCCGATGATGATGCCGTCACTGACCAGACCGCCGGAATCCATCACCTTTTTGGCCTCAAGACCCAGCGGTGTGCCCGCCTTCACGGCGGCGCGCAGCATGTCACCGGTGGAGATCTGCGGGATGCCGAATTGTTTGCAGATCTGGGCAGCTTGCGTGCCCTTGCCGGCGCCGGGGGGGCCCAAAAGGATCAGTCTCATCGCGGTCCTCGTCTCGTAGAGCGCAGAGCGCCCCGTACAGGTGCTCCGCTTGTCTCGTGGCTGTCATGGAAGGAGGGCAAGCCGATGACATGCCCTGCGGGCAGGTTACCACGCAAGGCCTTCCTGGACCTTTCAGCTCGCGGGTTGCTGTGCGCTGCCGAACAGAGCGCGCACGCGAGCCAGGTCTTCCGGGGTGTCCACGCCGGTGCCCGGCGCGGTGTGCGTGACATGCACCGCGATGCGTTCACCATGCCACAGCACCCGCAACTGCTCCAGCGCCTCCGTGCGCTCCATCGGGGCCTGCGGCAAGGTGGGAAAGCGTCGCAGAAAGCCCGCCCGGTACGCATAAAGCCCCAGATGCCGCAGCGGTACGGGGTCGCTGGGCATCTGGCCAGGGGCGCCGTCACGGTGAAAGGGCACGGCAGCGCGCGTGAAGTAAAGGGCGCGCCCCGCGGCATCCAGCACCACCTTCACCACGTTGGGGTTGAGCCAGTCGGCTGTCTCATCGATGGGGTGCGCCACGGTGCCCATAGGGCAGTCCGGGTGTTCGGCCAGAAGGCCAGCGCATCGATCGATCAGGTCAGGCTCGATCAGGGGCTCGTCACCCTGGACGTTCACCACGACGTGATCGCCATCCAGGCCGAGCCGCTCGCAGGCCTCGGCCAATCGGTCACTGCCGCTGGCATGGTTTGCCCTGGTCATCACGTGTTGCACCCCATGGGCCTCGCAGGCGGCAGCCACTTCGGTTGCGTCGGTGGCCACCACCACCTGACCAGCGCCCGAGCGCTGGCCCTGGCGGGCCACCCGCACCACCATGGGCAGGCCGCCAATGTCCAGCAGAGGCTTGCCCGGCAGGCGTGTGGAGGCCAGGCGGGCGGGCACCAGCACGGTGAACGAAGTTGGGTTCACACCGGCGCTCTCGTGCTGGAGCTTTCTCGCGCCGCGGGGGCGTCCAGATTGCGGGCCTCGGTTTCGAGCATCACGGGAATGCCGTCGCGGATGGGGAAGGCCAGGCGGTCAGCCGGGCACGCCAGCTCGGCGGGCCGGGCGTCCTCGTCGCGCAGCATCTCCAGCGGCCCTTTGCAGACAGGGCATACGAGGAGCTCGATCAGGCGGTGGTCCATGTTCAGGGTCTGCGCAAAGGCAGGAGCAGTTGCTCCAGGGCATCGACAGTGCTGTCGGGGAGTTCAAAGTCTAGCGTGGCCACGTGCAGCGCGGTCGCTTCTGACGGGCTCAGGGCGCTGGATGGGAGCTTGACAGCGTCCTTCTCGGTCATCACCACGCAGGGTGTATCTGCAGGCCAGGGGCGGGGGCTGAGGGGTGCGTGATCGGCCAGAGGCCAGCGCTCCACCACCAGGCCGGCCTGTTCCAGCATGCTGAAGAAGCGCTCAGGGTGGCCGATACCCGCGGCCGCCAGCACCCGTCGGCCCCGCCAGGCCTCGAGGTTCTTCGGGGCCTCGTGAGTGCCCCACCAGGTGGTCAATGGTTGAACGCCTGTGAGCCGACGGTGGGCGCAAGGGCCGGGCAGGGGAGTGCTCGGCCGGCCGGCGTTGTAGAGCGCCCGTGTTTGCCGGGGCAACCCGCCGGGCAGCGGCTCGCGCAAGGGGCCGGCCGGCAGTTGCAGCCCATTGCCCGCGCCTCGGTCATCAAACACCACCAGCTCGGCATCGCGGTGCAGAGCCGGGTGCTGCAGGCCGTCGTCGCTGATCAGCACGTCCACCTCGGGGTGATGCACACACAGCGCCTTGGCGGCGGCCACGCGCTGGCTGCCCACCCACACGGGCAGGCCTGTCCGCAGGGCCATCAAGAGCGGCTCGTCCCCCGTTTCCAGGGCGGCAGAGTCCGCGTGCACCTGCAAAGGTTTTCTTGCATCAGGCCGTTGCCCGCCGTAGCCGCGCGAGACAATGCCCGGGTGCCATCCCCTGCGCTGCAGTGCCTGTGCCAAGGCGATCACCGTGGGCGTCTTGCCTGCGCCGCCCACCACCAGGTTGCCCACCACCAGCACCGGCACTGGCGCGCGCCAGGGCTTCCTCCAGCCCCAACGCCAGGGCCCCTGAACAGCCCAGCGCAGCAGGCGATAAACCAGACTCCAAGGCCATAGAAGACAGGCCAGCGCGCTGACCCTGGGCTGCCACCAGGCCCGCTGGAGGGCTTCATGCAGCGCCATCTGGCAGAGCAGGGCGGGGTGGCTGGCCGCTCAGCGCCCGCGCTGGGGGGTCTGAGCCGCGAAGGTGATGCGCGCCAGACCCGCACGTCGGGCGGCGTCCAGCACGTTGACGACCGACTGATGTGCCGCCACGGCATCGGCGGTAACGATCACCACCGTCTCCGCCTGACCGCCGGAGGCTTCCTTGAGACGAGCGGTCAAGGCCTCCACGCTGCGGCCCTCCAGGGCCTGACGATTGACCGTATAGCGACCGTCACCGGACACCGACACCACCAGCTCGCGGGGTCGGTCCTTCAACTTCTCGGCGTCGGCCGTGGGCAGGTTGACCTGCAACTCGGTGAAGCGTGAGTAAGTGGTGGACAGCATCAGGAAAATCAGCACCACCAGCAGCACGTCGATGAACGGGATCAGGTTGATCTCCGGTTCATCTGCCGCGACGGTCCGCCTGAAGTTCATCGCGCAGCGCCACCGCGCCCAGAAGATGCCCCACTGAGCTTCAGCAGGTGAGGCACCATGCGTTCCACAGCCAACTCCATGCCCAGTCGGTAAGTCTCTACCCTGCCGCGGAAATAGCGGTGGAACATCAGTGCCGGAATGGCCACGATGAGGCCGAACGCCGTGTTGTAGAGCGCAATCGAGATGCCATGAGCCAGCTGTTGCGGGTTCTGCCCGCCCGTGCCCGGAGCCTGCGATCCGAAGATCTCGATCATCCCGATCACGGTGCCGAGCAGCCCCAGCAGCGGTGCAGCAGTGGCGATGGTGCCCAAGGTGTTCAGGTAACGATCCATGCGGTGCAGGGCCTCACGCCCCGCGTTCTCGAACTGCTGGCGCAGTGCGGCTTCGGGCAACGTGGGCTCGGCAGCCACCGCCTGAAACCCTGCGGCCAGGACGCCGCCGAGGGCTGAGCTGGTCGCCAGCTTGCTCACCACATCGGCGGGTGGCACGCCGTTGCGCGAAACCGCGATCACTTCCTCGACGAGGGTGGGCGGGTGGATCTGGCGCACGCGCAGGCTCATGAACCGTTCGATGATCAGTGCCACTGCCACCACCGAGCACAGGATCAGGGGCCAAATGGGCCAGCCGGCGGCTTGTATGATG
>CAISJH010000823.1 GCA_903885585.1 uncultured beta proteobacterium | reverse complement strand
CCCGGGCGCCCCTGCGCCGAACATCTCATGGCCGACAAAATTGCAGCCGTCAAAGGCATGAATGACATCCTGCCGGGAAGCGTCCCGCGCAAGGACAAGCTTCCCGACTCCGCGATCTGGCGCTGGTTCGAGCGTACGGTCGATGCTGTCATGACGCGCCATGCCTACCAGCACCTGCTCACACCCATCGTTGAGCCTACAGGCCTGTTCGTGCGCGGCATCGGAGAGGCCACCGACATCGTCGAGAAGGAGATGTACTCCTGGAAGGACTCGATGAACGGCGACGCCTTGACGCTGCGGCCTGAGATCACGGCCGGCATCGTGCGTTCGATGATCGAGCACAACGCCCTGTACAACGGGCCGTTGCGGGTCTGGTCCATCGGCCCGGTGTTCCGTCACGAGCGTCCTCAGAAGGGTCGCTACCGCCAGTTCTTCCAGCTCGACGTCGAGGCGCTGGGCTTTGCGGGGCCAGACGTCGATGCCGAGCTGATCCTCATGGTGCGCAGCTTGTGGGAGGCCCTGGGCCTGCAGGTGGGTCGCGACGTCCGCCTTGAGCTCAACAGCCTGGGTCAGCCGGCCGAGCGGGCTGCCCACCGGGCCGCACTGGTGGACTACTTCACCGCGCGCCTGGAGCAGCTGGACGAAGACAGCCGCCGCCGCCTGCACACCAACCCGCTGCGCATCCTGGACACCAAGAACCCGGCCATGCAGGCCCTGGTGGAGGCTGCGCCCAAGCTGGCGGACCACCTGGGTGACGAGTCCCGCGCCCACTTGGCTGCAGTCTGCGCCGTCTTGGATGCTGCGGGTCTGCCATACCGGCTCAACCCGCGGCTGGTGCGAGGCTTGGACTACTACAACCTCACCGTGTTCGAGTGGGTGACCGACCAGCTGGGCTCCCAGGGCACGGTGTGTGGTGGGGGTCGCTATGACGGCTTGTTCGAGCAGTTGGGAGGCAAACCCACTCCGGCCATAGGCTTCGGTCTGGGCATTGAACGACTGCTGCTGCTGTTGCAGGAAGTCGGCGTGGCCGTGCCGGCTGCCGCGCCGGACGTTTATGCGGTGTTGCCCGACTCCGGGCTGCTGCCCCAGGCCTTGGTGGTGCTGGACACCCTGCGTCGCGAGGGCTTGAACGTGCAGATGCATGCGGGTGGCGGGAGCTTGAAGGCGCAGTTCAAGAAGGCTGACGCAAGCCAGGCCCGCTTTGCCGTGGTGTTCGGCCAGGATGAGGTGTCCGCAGGTCAGGTGGCCATCAAGCCATTACGTTCACCCGAGGCGCACCAGTTCAACCGACCCTTGGCAGAGGCCGGCCGCTGGGCCTGCGAATTGCGCGCCGCATAATCTCCAATCACCCTCGAATCCCGCTTCATGGCTACACACCTAAACCTGCAAGACCAGGAACAAGTCGACGCACTCAAGTCATTCTGGCGACAGTACGGCAACCTCATCACCTGGACCCTGGTCCTGGCGCTGGGGGCTTTCGCCGCCTGGAACGGCTGGAACTGGTACCAGCGGGACCAGGGCATCAAGGCTGGCGCCATGTACGACGAACTCGACCGCGCTGTCCAGGCGAGTGAGGTTGACCGTTCCGCCAAGATCTTTGCCGATCTGCAGGGACGTTACCCGTCCACCACCTGGGCGGCCCAGGGCGGTTTGATGCTTGCCAAGCTGCAACTCGACAAGGGGCAGCCCGATGCAGCATCGGCCGCCCTGAAGTGGGTGGCTGAGAAGTCAGCTGACGAGGGCCTGAAGGCGATCGCCTCCTTGCGTCTGGCCGGGATCGAACTGGATGCCAAGCGTTTCGATGCCGCGCTGAAGGCGGTGGACGCTGCCAATGCCAAGGGCTTTGAGTCCCTGGCGGCAGACCGCCGAGGCGATGTCCTCCTGGCCCAGGGCCAGACGAAGCAGGCGGCTGATGCCTTCCTCGCTGCATGGAAGGGCATGCCGGAGTCGTTGGAGTACCGCAGGGTGGTGGAGGCCAAACTCAACTCGCTGGGCATTGCGCCGGCCCCGGCAGCGTCTGGAGTATCCAAGTGACGAGGCTGGCCATGACCCTCAAGACCAGGGGCCGTGCGCTGATGCTGGGCGCCGCAGTCGTGCTGGGTGCCTGCAGCACCGATCAGCCCAAGCCCACACCGCTGGAGCCGTTGACGCCCAAGATTGCGGGCCGTCAAGTCTGGCAAGCCAAGCTCAGCGGCGTGCAATTCCCCCTGGCCATTGCAGCCCGTGACGGTAACTTTGTTGTGGCGGGCGATGATGGCACCGTGCTCTCGCTTGAGGCCGCAACGGGTCGGGAAGTCTGGCGTGCGCAGGTGGGTGCGCCCGTTGCCGCCGGCGTCGGCACGGACGGTCGCTTCACCGCGGTCGTGACCCGTTCCAACGAGGTGGTGACCCTGGAGCAGGGGCGCACGGTCTGGAAGGCCCGGTTGCCCGGCAGGGTGCTGACGGCGCCGCTGGTGGCGGGAGAGCGTGTGTTCGTGATGGGTGTCGATCGCGTGGTGCATGCCTTTGACGCGTTGGACGGCAAGAAGCTCTGGGTGATGCAGCGGCCAGGTGACGCTCTGACCCTCGGCCAAGGCGGGGTGGTGACCGCCTTCCGCGACACCCTGGTGGTGGGCCAGGGACCCCGCATGACCGGCGTCGACCCGAACCGAGGCAGCGTCCGTTGGGAGGCGGCTGTGGCCAATCCCCGCGGGACGAACGAGGTCGAGCGTCTGGCCGACCTCGTCGGCCCGGCTGTGCGGGTGGGCAACAACCTGTGTGCGCGTGCATTCCAAGCCACGGTGGGTTGCGTAGACGTCGCGCGCGGCACGCTGGTGTGGTCGCGCAACGCCTCGGGCAGTCAGGCCGTGGGTGCGGACGACAACGTCGTGGTGGCCGGTGATGGTTCAGACCGTCTGTCTGCCTGGCGGCAAGCCAGCGGTGAAATGGCCTGGACCAGCGAGAAATTCCAGTTCAGGGGCCTGAGTGGCATCCTGGTGGCGGGGCGTGCGGTGGTCTTTGGCGATGCCCAAGGGCTGGTGCACTTTCTCGATCGCGAAGACGGCCAGCCGATGCTGCGCCTGCCCACTGACGGCAGCCGCGTGATCGGTGCGCCGGTCCTCAGCGGCACCACCATGCTGGTGGTGACCCGCTCGGGCGGTTTGTTCGCCTTCCGGCCAGAGTGAAACCATGCGCTTCCCGAGGGCCCGCTGCCGCGGGCCCGTTTGCCTCATGGCCTTTCTTACCCCAAGGGTGAACGCTTGAAACCAGTCATCGCCATTGTGGGTCGGCCCAACGTGGGTAAGAGCACGCTGTTCAACCGCTTGACCAAGAGCCGAGATGCCATCGTGGCGGACTTCGCGGGTCTGACCCGCGACCGGCACTATGGCGATGCCCGACTCGGCCCCCGAGAGTTCATCGTCATTGACACGGGCGGATTCGAGCCCGACTCATCCACGGGCATCGTGCGCGAGATGGCACGGCAGACCCGGCAGGCGGTGGCCGAGGCGGACGTGGTGATCTTCGTGGTGGATGTGCGCGCAGGCCTCTCCGCGCAAGACCACGACATCGCCAACTATCTGCGCACCGAGCGCAAGAAGGTGCTGCTGGCTGCCAACAAGGCCGAGGGCATGCGCGACTCGCCGCTGTTGGCGGAGTTCTTCGAACTGGGCATCGGTGAGCCTGTGCCCATTTCGTCGGCGCACGGCCAGGGCATCCGCAGCCTGATCGAAGCCGCGCTGGAAGACTTTGGTCTTGAGGATGAGGCAGACACCGACGAACTGGGTGACCCTGCTGATCGACCGATCCGGTTGGCCGTGGCCGGGAGGCCCAACGTCGGCAAGTCGACGTTGATCAACACCTGGCTTGGCGAGGAGCGCCTGGTCGCCTTCGACATGCCGGGCACCACGCGCGATGCCATCTCCGTGCCCTTCGAGCGCGACGGCCAACAATTTGAGCTGATCGACACGGCCGGCCTGCGCCGCAAGGGCAAGGTCTTCGAGGCGGTGGAGAAGTTCTCCGTCGTCAAGACCTTGCAGGCGATTGCGGACGCGAACGTGGTGCTGCTCTTGCTGGACGCCACCCAAGGTGTCTCGGATCAGGACGCCCACATTGCGGGCTACATCCTGGAGTCTGGGCGCGCCGTGGTGATTGCCGTCAACAAGTGGGACGCCATCGACAGCTACCAGCGCGAGATGTTGCTGCGCTCGATCGAGCAGCGCCTGGCGTTCCTCAAGTTCGCTCCTGTGCTCCACATCTCGGCGCTCAAACGCCAGGGGTTGGCGCCTGTCTGGAAGTCGATCGGTCAGGCCCATGCCTCGGCCACGTGCAAGATGTCCACCCCGACCTTGAACAGGGTGCTGCAGGAGGCGGTGGCCCACCAGCAGCCGCCCCGGGCCGGTCGGTTCCGGCCCAAGCTGCGCTATGCGCACCAGGGGGGCATGAATCCTCCCGTGGTCGTGGTGCATGGCAATTCGCTGGACCACGTGCCCGAGGCCTACAAGCGCTACCTGGAGGGGCGGTTTCGCGACCACTTCAAGCTGGTGGGTACCCCCATGCGCATCGAGATGAGGTCGTCTGACAACCCCTTTGACAAGCAGGGCTGACCAGGGGCAAGGCCTTGTGGCTGGGCACCTCCCTTGCAGGCGTGAGGGACAACCCCATGTGATAAGGTGTGTGATCTTTCATCACGGAACATATCGTGAGCAACAAAGGCCAACTTCTTCAAGATCCGTTCCTCAATCTTTTGCGCAAGGAACACATCCCTGTCTCGATCTACCTGGTCAATGGCATCAAGCTGCAGGGTCAGATCGAATCTTTCGACCAGTACGTGGTGTTGCTGCGCAACACCGTGACACAAATGGTCTACAAGCACGCCATCTCGACAGTGGTGCCGGGGCGTGCCGTGAACTTCCACGCCAACGAACCCGAAGCCGGTTCAGCCTGATGGCGCGGCAGACCGTTGCGCGGAGCACCTCTACATCTTGAAGCCTGAGCCAGCATCAGGAACCCTCGCCAGGGGTGCGGAGCCTCGCGCGGTTTTGGTCGGCGTTGACTTTGGGCAAGGGGTTTGGTTTGACCCCGAACTCGAGGAACTTGCGCTTCTGGCCAGCTCCGCTGGGGATGAGCCCGTGGCCCGGGTCACGGCCAGGCGCAAGGCGCCCGACGCTGCGCTTTTTGTCGGGTCTGGCAAGGCCGAGGAGATCAAGGCTCTGGTGGCGGGCACAGCGGCTCAAGGGGTGATCTTCGACCAGGCTTTGAGCCCCGTTCAGCAGAGAAATCTCGAGCAGTTTCTGGGTGTGCCCGTCTCTGACCGCACGGCTCTGATCCTGGACATCTTCGGCGACAGGGCACAGAGCCACGAGGGCAAATTGCAGGTGGAGCTTGCTCGTCTGCAGTACCTCTCTACGCGCCTGGTGCGCCGATGGTCCCACCTCGAGCGCCAGCGCGGCGGCATCGGTACACGCGGTGGCCCGGGCGAGACCCAGATCGAACTTGACCGGCGCATGATTTCTGAGCGCATCAAGAGCGTCAAGGCACGCCTTGAGAAGGTGAAGAAGCAACGTGCGACCCAACGTCGAGCTCGGTTGCGCCGGGGCACCTTCAAGGTGTCGTTGGTGGGCTACACCAACGCCGGCAAGTCCACGCTGTTCAATGCGCTCGTCAAGGCCCGGACCTACGCCGCCGACCAGTTGTTCGCCACGCTGGACACCACCACGCGGGCGATGTGGCTCGAGAAGGCTCAGTGCTCGGTGTCTCTTTCAGATACGGTCGGTTTCATCCGTGACCTTCCGCACAAGCTGGTGGAGGCGTTCCAGGCCACGTTGTCAGAGGCCGTCGACGCTGATCTGCTCTTGCACGTGATCGACGCCTCGAGCCCCGTACTGCAGGAGCAAAAGGACGAGGTGGATCGGGTCCTGGAGGAGATTGGCGCTGGAGATGTTCCTCAGGTGCTGGTCTGCAACAAGCTCGACCGACTGGACTCGACCGCTCGGCCTCGCGGCCTGGTCGACACCTTTGAAACAGCGTCAGGCCGCCGTGTTCCGCGAGTTTTTGTCAGCGCGTTGGACGGCACAGGCCTGGACGCGCTGCGAGATGTCATCGCCTCCCTGGCTACAGCGCCTCCCGGCCTGGACAGCACGGACACAGGTCACCTTGCAAACCACGAACAGGTTTCCACCTATTCCATGAGCGACTCATGAATTCCTCATCCACAGATTCCCGCGGAACCGGGCGCCCTGGCACCGGTTGGCGCGGTGCGCCTGGGCGCAGCAAGATCCAATCGGCGCTCCAAGGCGCCAGGCGCATCATGCAAGCCCCATTGAACCTGATGCAGGGACGCTTGATGGCCAATGGTCGACACGAAGGCCCGCCGGACCTTGACGAACTCTGGCGCGATTTCAACCGCAAGCTCAATGGGCTGTTTGGGAAGAAGTCCCCTGGCTCCCCTCCGCCGCGGGACCCTTCTTCGGGTGATGGCCCGCAGATGCCTGGCAACATGCGGCAGGCGGGCATCGGTGGAGGCCTGATCGCCGGGGTGGCCGTGCTTGTGTGGCTGGGCAGCGGTTTCTTTATCGTCCAGGAAGGTCAGCAAGCCGTCGTGACTTCCTTCGGGAAGTACAGCTACACGGCGGACGCCGGGTTCCAGTGGCGCTTCCCGTATCCCTTCCAGGCGCATGAGACAGTGGGCGTGACGCAGTTGCGCTCAGTTGATGTGGGACGCAGCGCGGTCGGGCAGGCCACCGGACTGCGCGACTCGTCCATGCTGACCGAAGACGAAAACATCGTCGACATCCGCTTTACCGTGCAGTACCGGCTGAAGGATGCACGGGCCTATCTGTTCGAGAACTTTCGCCCGGATGAGGCGGTGGTGCAGGCGGCCGAGTCCGCGGTACGCGAGATCGTGGGCCGCAGCAAGGTGGATCAGGTGCTGTATGAGCAGCGCGACGCTATCGCCACGGACCTCATGAAGTCTTTGCAGGCGCAGCTCGACCGATTGAACGCGGGCATCCTGGTCGTCAACGTCAACGTGCAGAACGTGCAGGTGCCAGAGCAGGTGCAGGCCGCGTTCAACGACGCCGTCAAGGCCGGGGCTGACCGAGACCGCTTCAAGAACGAGGGCCAAGCCTACGCGAGTGACGTCATTCCCAAGGCGCGCGGTACGGCAGCTCGGCTCAAGGAAGAGGCCGAAGGTTATCGCTCCCGAGTGGTGGCGCAGGCCGAGGGTGATGCGCAGCGCTTCAAATCGGTCTTGACCGAGTACCAAAAGGCGCCTGTGGTGACCCGAGACCGTCTGTACCTGGAAACCATGCAGCAGGTGTATTCGAACGTCACCAAGGTGATGGTGGATACGCGCAGCGGCTCCAACCTGCTGTACCTGCCGTTGGACAAGATCCTCCAGCAACAAGGCGTTGTTGGTGCCGCTCCCGCCGCGGCCCTGCCCACCACGGAGGTACCGGCCAGCACAGGCAATCCCACACCCGCGGCCGATCCCCGATCCCGCGATGGAACGCGTTCGCGCGACCGTGAAGGCCGTTGAAGGAGCGCCCCATGAACCGCATTGGAATTGTTGTCTCCGGCCTGCTGGCCTTGATCATGCTGGCTGCCTCCACCCTTTTCGTGGTCGACCAGCGCCAGGTAGGTGTGATTTACGCCTTGGGTGAAATCAAGGAGGTCATCACCGAGCCCGGCTTGAAGTGGAAGCTGCCGCCGCCCTTCCAGAACGTTGTCTTCCTTGACAAGCGCGTGCAGACGCTGGACAGCCCCGAGACTCGCCCCATCTTCACGGCCGAGAAGAAGAGTCTGGTCATCGACTGGCTGGTGAAGTGGCGCATCAGCGAGCCGCGTCAGTTCATCCGCAACAACGGCGTGGACCTTCGTAACCTGGAGAGCCGGTTGTCGCCCGTGGTTCAGGCTGCCTTCAACGAGGAAGTGACCAAGCGTGACGTACGCAGCGTCCTGTCCAAGGAGCGCGAGAAGGTCATGAACGACGTTCGCACCCGCCTGGCCGATGAGGCCAAGTCCTTCGGTATCGAGATCGTCGACGTGCGCATCAAGCGGGTGGATTTCGTGGCCGACATCACCGACTCTGTCTACCGGCGCATGGAGTCGGAACGCAAGCAGGTGGCCAACGAACTGCGCTCCCAAGGTGCGGCTGATGCCGAGAAGATCCGCGCCGACGCCGACAGGCAGCGCGAGGTCATCATTGCCGAAGCCTACCGTGATGCCCAAAAGATCAAGGGCGAGGGCGATGCGAAGGCGTCAGCCCTGTACGCGGAGTCTTTCGGGCGTGATCCGCAGTTTGCCCAGTTCTACCGCAGCCTCGAGGCCTACCGCGCCACTTTCCGCAGCAAGTCCGACGTGATGGTAGTGGAGCCTGGCAACGACTTCTTCCGGGCCATGCGCGGGCAGGGTGGGGCGGCGCCTGCACCCGCACCGCGTAAGTAGCCCGCCCCTGGAAGGCGCCATCTTGCTCGACTGGCTGCTAGGAGCAGTAGCCCTGATGCTGGTGCTTGAAGGGCTTCTGCCGCTGCTCAGCCCCGCGTCCTGGAAGCAGGCCTTCCAGCGTGCGCTGGGCCTCAAGGACGGGCAGTTACGGTTCTTTGGCTTGCTCAGCGTGCTGGCTGGCCTGGGCCTGTTGGTCCTGGCCCTGCCTGCGGCGCCCGGGTGACGCCTTCTTCGATGCCTTGCGCCGGACGCGGCGTGTGAGTGGCGCTGCGCCTTCCAATACCCAGCATGCCTGTTTGGAGGGTGCTATGGCCGCCCCCCTACAATCAAAGGCTTTGTGCCTGAGTGGTTTCATGTCCCGAGCCTGGCTGCTGCCTGAACACATTGCAGACGTACTGCCCGCTCAGGCCTTGCAGGTGGAGTCGCTGCGCAGGCGTCTGATCGATCAGGCCGCCCGCCGCGGATTCGAGTTGGTGATCCCACCGCTGATCGAGCACCTGGACTCCCTGCTGTCCGGCACCGGTCGAGAGCTGGAACTCCAGACTTTCAAGCTTGTGGACCAGTTGAGTGGGCGCATGCTGGGATTGCGCGCAGATACCACCCCGCAGGCGGCGCGCATCGACGCGCACCTGCTCAACCGTGAGGGTGTGACGCGCCTGTGCTATTGCGGCCCGGTGCTGCACGCGCAACTTCCCCGCTCAGTGGGCTCGCGTGAACTATTGCAGTTCGGCGCGGAGATCTTCGGCTACGGCGGGCTCGAGGCCGATCTGGAGATCCAGGAGCTGGCACTCGATGTACTGGCCGATGCCGGTGCGGCTGGTTGCACCATTGATTTGGGCGACGCCCGGCTGCTGCGAGCGGTGCTGGGAGAGGCTCGCGTGGACACGCCAACCCTTCAGGACATGGTGCAGGCTCTGTCGCGCAAGGATGCCGCGTCGCTGGAGGTCTGCACGCGTACTCTGCCTGCGGCGACTCGTGAAGGCGTGCTGGCCTTGCTGCGTCTCTACGGCGACCGTGAAGTACTCAGCCGCGCGCGGGCTGTCCTGCCGAAGGCCGTGGCCATCGAGGAGGCTCTGGACGAACTGGCCTGGCTGGCCGCCCGACTGGCGGCGGAGCATCCGTCCTTGCGTGTGAGCTTCGACCTCGCCGACATGGGTGGCTACGACTACTACAGTGGTGTTCGGTTTGCGGTGTATGCCGATGGCTGTGCCGACGCCCTGGCCAGGGGCGGACGCTACGACGAGGTCGGCGCGGTGTTCGGTCGCAATCGGCCTGCGGTGGGCTTCAGTTTGGACCTCAAGGCGCTCGCCTTGCTGCGTGAGGACGGTTCTCTGCAGCGGCCCGCCATCAGGGCGCCCTGGGCCGACGACGCTGCGCTGAAGTCTGCGGTCAGGCGTCTGCGAGAGGCCGGCGAGACCGTGGTTTTCGACTTCCCTGGGTCGGCAGCAGAGGAGTGCGGTCGTTCGTTTGACCGCGAACTGGTGAACGTCGCCGGCCAATGGGTGATGCGCCCAACCTGATGACCCGGACATTTTCTGGATGGAATCGACTCAAGTGAACACATCTTCTGCAGGACGCAACGTGGTGGTCGTCGGTACCCAGTGGGGTGACGAGGGCAAGGGCAAGGTTGTGGACTGGCTGACCGACCATGCGCAGGGCGTGGTGCGTTTCCAGGGCGGTCACAACGCCGGGCACACCCTCGTGATCAACGGCCGAAAGACGGCGCTGCAGCTGATCCCCTCGGGGGTCATGCGCCCGGGGGTGGCCTGCTACATCGGCAATGGTGTCGTCATCGATCCCGTGCATCTGCTGTCGGAGATCGAGCGGCTGGAAGCCATTGGCGTGGAGGTTCGTTCGCGTCTGTTCATCAGCGAGTCCTGCCCCCTGATCCTGCCGTTCCATGTGGAGGTGGACCGGGCCAGGGAAGCTTTGCGCGAGTCCAACGGCACTGGAAAGATCGGCACCACGGGCAAAGGCATCGGCCCGGCCTACGAGGACAAGGTCGCCCGCAGGGCGCTGCGCATCCAGGACTTGAAGCATCCCGAGCGATTCGCTCAGCGCCTTCGCGATCTGCTGGCCCTGCACAACCACGCGCTGGGCGGCTACCTCGGTTCACAGGAGCTGGAGTTCCAGCCCATCTATGACCAGGCCATGCGTGTGGCGGCGCAATTGAGCCCCATGTTTGCAGACGTCGGCTATGCCCTGCACCTGAGCCATCAGCGAGGTGACAGACTGCTGTTCGAAGGTGCTCAAGGCACGCTGCTCGACATCGACCACGGCACCTACCCGTTTGTGACGTCCAGCAACTGCGTGGCCGGCAACGCTGCCGCGGGCGCCGGGGTGGGGCCGCAGATGCTGCACTACCGCTTGGGCATCACGAAGGCCTACACCACGCGTGTGGGCAGCGGGCCTTTCCCTACGGAGTTGCCGATTGACGCACCGGGCACGGTCGGGTATCACCTCTCCACCGTGGGGCAGGAGCGAGGCACCGTGACGGGCCGTGCGCGGCGTTGCGGCTGGCTCGACGCGGCAGCGCTCAAGCGTTCGATGATCATCAACGGCATCTCGGGGCTTTGCATCACCAAGCTCGATGTCCTTGATGGCTTGCAGGAGGTGAAGGTGTGCACCGGCTACCGGTTGGACGGCCAGTTGATCGACATCCTGCCCCTGGACGCCGATGACATTGACCGTTGCGAGCCGGTCTACGAGACCTTCAGCGGCTGGACCGAGTCCACCGCAGGCCTCACCCAGTGGGCGGAGCTGCCGATCAAGGCGCGCCAGTACCTGGAGCGAGTGCAGGAAATGATCGGGGTGCCCATTGACATGGTGTCGACGGGCCCGGACCGAGACCACACGATCGTGCTGCGGCACCCCTTTCAGCATTGAAGTCAGCATTGACAAGGAGAACCCATGCTCACCGATGATGGCAAGCACTTGTATGTGTCCTGGGACGAGTACCACCGCCTGATCGAGCGCCTGGCGCTCAAGGTGGCCAACTCGGGCTGGGAGTTCGACCAGATCCTGTGTCTGGCGCGTGGGGGCATGCGGCCTGGCGATGTGGTGTCGAGGATTTTTGACAAGCCATTGGCCATCATGTCCACCAGTTCGTACCGCGCGGAGGCGGGCACCATCCAGGGCCGGCTCGACATGGCCAAGTACATCACCCTGCCCAAAGGCGAGCTCGCGGGTCGTGTGCTGCTGGTGGATGACCTGGCGGACTCGGGAGTCACGCTGCGAGCGGTGGTGGACAGGCTTCGCGGCATGCCGGCCATTGCCGAGTTGCGCACCGCGGTGATCTGGGTCAAGGGCGTGTCCAGTTACGTGCCCGAGTATTTCGTCGAGACGTTGCCTACCAGCCCATGGATTCACCAGCCCTTTGAGGAGTACGACGAACTCCGCCCCGAAGCCTTGGCCAAGCGGTACGAAGTCTGATCAGGCCGCCTGCAGTCGCACGGCCGTGCGCAGCGTCTCGCTCGCGTGGCGCTTGGGCGGCTGCCGGTCGGTCTATCGCAGTGACCCAAACAGTGGCCCGAGCGTCACTCGGAAAAGAAAAAAGCCGGTCTCGGACCGGCTTCTTCATCAAGTCTTATCGACTTGTCGTGTATGGTGCCCAGGAGAGGACTCGAACCTCCACGGAGTTACCCGCTAGTACCTGAAACTAGTGCGTCTACCAATTCCGCCACCTGGGCTTTCAGGAAAACCAAGAGTCTATCATCAAGAATTCAAAAAGCAACCCTGCCCCTGCCACTGTTGAGCCTTTGACTCTCGCCACCGACGTCCTGGCAGACGTTAAAGGGCGGGTGGAAGGCCACCGGGATGGGCACGGATTCGTCATCCGCGACGGCGGCGCCGGTTCCATCTTTCTAGCGCCGGCCGAGATGCGTGGCGTCTTGCACGGCGACGAAGTCACCGTGCGCGTGATCCGGCAGGATCGCAAGGGCCGTCCGGAAGGGCGGGTGCTGGAGATTCTGGCGCGGCCCAAGGTGCCGCTGATCGGCCGACTCCTGCTGGAGAGCGGCGGCTGGATCGTCGCACCGGAAGATCGGCGTTTCGGGCAGGACATCCTCATCCCCAAGGCTGGCATCGGCAGCGCCCGTGCCGGGCAGGTCGTTTCGGTTGAGTTGACCGAAGCGCCGTCCATGCATGCCAAGCCCGTGGGCCGTGTCGTCGAGGTGCTCGGTGAGATCGACGACCCCGGCATGGAGATCGAGATCGCTGTGCGCAAGTTCGGCGTTCCGCATGAGTTTCCCGCTGCAGCCGTCCTGGAGGCGGAGTCGCTGCCTTCGAAGATCAGGGCAGCCGATCGCAAGCAGCGGGTGGACCTGACAGACGTGCCCCTCGTCACCATCGACGGCGAGGACGCCCGCGATTTCGACGATGCGGTGTACTGCGAGCCGCTGGTGGTGGGCAAGGGCAAGGGTGCCCGGTCGCATTGGCGGCTGATTGTGGCCATTGCCGACGTCAGCCACTACGTCAAGCCGGGCGCGGCCCTGGACGGCGAAGCCTATGAGCGCGCGACCTCGGTGTACTTTCCCCGCCGGGTCATCCCCATGCTGCCCGAGCGGCTGTCCAATGGTCTGTGTTCGCTGAACCCTGACGAAGACCGGCTGGCCATGGTGTGCGACATGGTGCTGGATGCTGAAGGAGAGGTTCAGGCCTATCAGTTCTACCCGGCAGTGATGAGGTCCCACGCGCGCTTCACCTACAACGAAGTGGCTGCGATCCTTGGTAACACGCGCGGACCAGAGGCGGCCAAGAGGGCGCCCTTGGTGCAGCACCTGCTCTATCTGCACGAGGCCTACCGGGCTCTCTTGAAGCAGCGGGCTCGGCGCGGTGCGGTGGACTTCGACACCACAGAGACGCAGATCGTCTGTGACGAAGCAGGGCGCATCGAGAAGATCGTGCCGCGCGTCAGAACGGAGGCTCACCGCCTGATCGAGGAGGCCATGCTGGCCGCCAATGTGTGCGCTGCGCACTTCATCGAGCAGGGTGGACATGCATCGCTGTACCGCGTGCACGAAGGCCCCACGCCCGAAAAACGGGTGGCCCTGCAGAACTACCTCCGGGCTCTGGGCATCGGCCTGTCCGTCAGCGATGAGCCCCGCCCTTCGGAGATGCAGTCCGTGGCCGAGGCCACGCGAGACCGTCCGGATGCTGCCCAGATCCATCAGATGCTGCTGCGCTCCATGCAGCAGGCGGTCTACACCCCCACCAACAGCGGTCACTTCGGCCTGGCGTTCGACGCGTACACCCATTTCACCAGCCCCATCCGGCGCTACCCCGATCTGCTGGTGCATCGCGTGATCAAGGCCTTGTTGTCGGGCAAGACCTATCGGCTCGCGCCCTCGGCCTTGCGCATGCCGCCACAGCCTCGCCGCAGCCTGGCGCCCAAGGCGACGCCGCTGCAGGTGCGCGCCCTCGACAAGCAATCCCTGGCCTGGCAGGCCGCGGGCTTGCACACCAGCGCCAGCGAACGGCGCGCCGACGAGGCATCGCGCGATGTCGAGGCTTGGCTCAAGTGCCGATTCATGCGGGACCGCCTGGGCGAGGAGTTCCAGGGAACCGTCAGCTCTGTGGTGGGTTTCGGTCTGTTCGTCACCCTCGACGAACTGCATGTGGAAGGCTTGGTCCATGTGACGGAACTCGGGGGGGAGTATTTCCGCTTTGACGAACTGCGCCAGGAGCTGCGAGGCGATCGCAGCGGCATGCGCTACGGCGTGGGCACGCGTGTGCGCGTGCAGGTGAGCCGGGTGGACCTCGACGGGCGCCGCATTGACTTCAGGATGGTGCGTGAGCCGGCATCGCCTTGGGCTGGCGGCAGAAGCCGATCTGCTGGGTCCGACCTCCCGGAGACGGGTTCATCGGTGGAACTGCTGGGTGCCGCGCTGGCGCAGGACCGCGCCGTCAAGGCCAAGGCCGTGAAGGCCCGTCAGGCCAGAGCTGCAGGACCTGCCGCACGGAAGTCTGGTGACCGGCGCTCAGCTGGCAAGTCCAAGACTGCGCCGAGCGTCAAGCGCAGTAGGCGCTGAGGGCTGCCAGCCCCATCGAGTTGCGCCCTGGCGTTGGGTGCCACTGCAGCAGTCGTCCGCATGCTAGGGGCGCATCAACTCCGAACGCACGTTTTCCACCAGGTCCAGGGCTCGAACGGCGCTCATGGAGCCCAGGCGGTCCGCCGCGCGGCCGTGGATGAAGACCGCGCTGCAGGCCGTGCGGTGTGCTTGCAGTGGCTCCAGTGCCTCTTGCCGAGCTTGCGCTCTTTGCCCTTCTGGGGGCTCTGCCGCTGTGTGAACCCCAGCCCAGCGCCCCCCCAGCCATCCTGCCAGTACGTCACCGGTGCCGCCTGTTGCCAGGGCGCCGTTGCCGGTCACGTTCACCTGGGGCAGTTCACCTGATGTGGCAACCACGGTCCCTGAGCCCTTGAGAACCACGGTGGCGCAGTACTGCGCCGCGAGCCGCTGGGCAGCCTCCAGTCGCGTAGCCTGCACGGCGTCCACGGTGTGTTTCAAGAGTCTCGCAGCCTCCAGAGGGTGGGGTGTGAGGATGGTGCTGCGCCCCTGGTCGGCCCTGGTACTCAGCCCGAGGGCGATGGAGGGTTGCACGGCAAGGGCGTTCAGCGCATCGGCGTCCAGCACCAGGCGCTTGGCCCTGGCCACCATAACGGGCAGGACCGCCTGCACCGCAGCGCCTCCCCCACAACCGCAGACCACCGTGGCCCTTTCCAAAGGGTAGTCGCTGACAAGGGCTTGCGGTCGCATCCACATGCACTCAGGGCGCAGTTCGTCCGAGAGCGGTGCCGAGGGGTCCAGGGGTACCGCGATGACGCGGCCCGCGCCCGCAGCCAGGGCGGCGTGAGCGGCCAGGCGCAGCGCGCCCGACATGCCAGGGGCTCCGCCCACGATCACCACGTCACCGAAGGTCCCCTTGTGGCTGGCATGCGGGCGCATCGGGCCAGCGTCCGGGCCGAAGGGTCTGCAGATGGTTTGGGCCAGAGGGCGCTCGCCGTCGTCCAAGGGCAAGCGGTCCAGTCGGTCGAACCAGACCTGGCCGGCGGCATCCCGGCCTTCTCCCATCAGGAGCCCCGGTTTGAGCGTGAGCAGGCTCAGCGTGGCCTGGGCCCTGATCATCACGGGCCCGAGTGCTTGACCTGTCTCGCCGCCCAGGCCCGTGGGGATGTCGATGGACAGGCAGGGGCGTCCCAGTTGCTGAATCGCCCGCACGGCTTGCGCCAGCGGTGGGTTCAGGGCGCGGTTGGCTCCCAGGCCGAGCAGCGCGTCGATCACCAGGTCGGGGGCAGGGGAGGAGGGGGCCGCATCCCGAACGACGCACCCGTGAGCCAGGGCTTGAGCGAGGCCTTGCCCGTAGGCCGTGTCGGTCATGCCGAGCGCGGTCTCCAGGGTCATGCCGTGCAAGCTGATGTCCACACGTCTGCCGCACTGGGCGAGGTGGGCTGCCGCGAAGAGTCCATCCCCCCCGTTCCCGCCCGGCCCGGCCGCGATCCAGATCCGTTGTGCATGGGGTGCCATGCTCAGAATCCACCGGGCCACCCGCTGACCTGCCCACGCCATGAGTGAGCGCCCCTGCCAGCGCTCCAGCATCCTGGCTTCGATGCGCCGGCTGCTGCGGATGCCGTGCAAGGGCCAACTTTTCGTGCCAGTGGACACCATCTCGGCGTTGGGCGTGGGAGCACTCTCCGGCGTGCTGTCCGGTCCGCAGTCTGGCCATGTGGAAAGTGTCATTTCGCGCCTCCCGGGAGTGTGCGGGCCTGCCTCATGCGTGTCATGCCTGGAGTGCTCTTTTCGTGGGCCGGCCGGCCAAGGTTAGAATCTGCGGGTTTTGCTAGAACTGGCGTCAACGCCGCCCGGGTTTCTGTCCATCTCTCCACGTCTGCCTCTTGGCAAGCCGAGGGAAAGGTGGAGAGCGTCAGCGGCGCAGGCACAGTTCACGCAAGACGGTAACCAGCAATTCCAAACCAATCGCGGACCGCGGCATCAGAAGGTGTCGAGTATCACGTGGCGGAGGGTCATACGGCCCTCAGGCGCGGGGCCGATGCAAGCCCGGTTCAAGACCCAACCTTCGGAGTGATCATGACAGTTTCCATGCGCGACATGCTCGAGGCGGGCGTCCATTTCGGGCACCAAACCCGCTTCTGGAACCCCAAGATGGCCCCTTACATCTACGGCCATCGCAACAAGATTCACATCATCAACCTCGAGAAGACGCAGCCGCTCTTCAACGACGCGATGAAATTCATCCGTCAGCTGTCCGGCCGCCGCGGCACGATCCTCATGATCGGTACCAAGCGTCAGGCCCGCGAGGTGATCGCCCAGGAAGCGCAGCGCGCCGGCATGCCTTTCGTGGACCAGCGTTGGCTGGGCGGCATGCTGACCAACTTCAAGACGGTCAAGGGTTCGTTGAAGAAGCTCAAGGACATGCAGGCCACCAAGGAGGCCGGCACCGAGTCCATGATCAAGAAAGAAGCCTTGATGTTCGACCGCGAGCTGACCAAGCTTGAGAAGGACATCGGCGGCATCCAGGACATGAACGCCTTGCCGGATGCCATGTTCGTGATCGACGTCGGCTATCACAAGATTGCCGTGGCCGAGGCCAACAAGCTGGGCATCCCCGTCATCGGTATCGTTGACACCAACCACTCGCCTGAGGGTGTGCAGTACGTCATTCCCGGCAACGATGACTCCGCCAAGGCCGTGGCCCTGTATGCCCGCGCTGTGGCAGATGCGGTGCTTGAAGGCAAGGCCAACGCCACCACCGAGGTGGTGCAGGCCGTGAGCGAAGGCGACGAGTTCGTCGAAGTCAGCGAAGACGCCTGAACCCCATGATCCGGGCGGCGGGTGCGAGGGTCGCACCGCCGCCCGCTTTTCATTCGAAACGGAGAACACACAAATGGCAGCAATCACTGCAAGCATGGTCGCGGAACTGCGCGCCAAGACCGACGCCCCGATGATGGAGTGCAAGAAGGCACTGACCGAGGCCGACGGCGACATGGGCCGAGCTGAGGAAATCCTGCGCGTCAAGCTGGGTAACAAGGCGGGCAAGGCGGCATCGCGCATCACGGCCGAGGGCGTCGTAGCAGCTTCCATCCAAGGGGCCACGGGCGCGCTGATCGAGGTCAACTGCGAGACCGACTTCGTGTCCAAGAACGAGTCCTTCCTCGCCTTCGTGAAGAGCTGCGCGGATCTCGTGTCGGCCCACAACCCGGCCGACATCGCTGCACTGTCGGCACTCCCCCTGTCTCAGGATGGCTTTGGGCCGACGGTGGAAGACGTCCGTAAGGGCCTGATCGGCAAGATCGGTGAGAACATGGCCGTTCGCCGCTTCCGCCGTTATGCGGGCGGTGGCCAGCTAGCCTACTACCTCCACGGCACGCGCATTGGCGTGATGGTGGAGTTCGAGGGCTCTGAAGTGGCAGCCAAGGATGTGGCCATGCACGTGGCCGCCATGAAGCCGGTGAGCCTGTCTTCCGCCGAAGTGCCGGCCGACCTGGTGGAGCGTGAGCGTCGGGTGGCTGCGGAGAAGGCTGCCGAGTCCGGCAAGCCTGCCGAGATCGTGGCCAAGATGGTTGAGGGTTCGATCCAGAAGTTCCTCAAGGAGGTCTCGCTGTTCAACCAGACCTTCGTCAAGAATGATAAGCAGACGGTCGAGCAGATGCTCAAGGCTGCCTCCACCACGGTCAAGGGCTTCACGCTGTACGTGGTAGGCGAGGGCATTGAGAAGAAGGTCGACGACTTCGCCGCCGAGGTGGCAGCTCAAGTCGCGGCCGCCAAGGCCCAGTAAGGCCAAGGTCAAGGGCAAGGGGCGGGCCGATGGCCCGCCTTACACTCCCCTCGATCAAGACATTTGGAAAGAGTACTGCATGGCGATGTACCGGCGCATCCTGCTGAAGTTGTCTGGTGAAGCGCTGATGGGCGAGGATGCCTTCGGCATCAATCGGGCCACGATCGTGCGCATGGTCAGGGAAGTCCAGGAGGTCACCCAGCTTGGTTGCGAGGTGGCGGTGGTCATCGGAGGCGGCAACATCTTTCGAGGTGTCGCGGGTGGCTCGGTCGGCATGGACCGCGCCACGGCCGACTACATGGGCATGCTTGCCACGGTGATGAACTCCCTGGCTCTGGCCGACACCATGCGTCAGGAGGGGATGACCGCACGGGTCATGTCCGCCATCTCCATCGAGCAGGTGGTCGAGCCCTACGTCAGGCCCAAGGCCTTGCAGTACCTGGAAGAGGGCAAGGTGGTGGTGTTCGCCGCCGGCACGGGCAACCCGTTCTTCACCACCGACACGGCCGCTGCGCTGAGAGGTGCCGAGATCGGTGCCGAGATCGTGCTCAAGGCCACCAAGGTCGACGGTGTGTATTCCGCCGATCCCAACAAAGACCCCCTGGCCACGCGTTACGGCACCATCTCCTTCGATGAAGCCATCTCGCGCAACCTGCAGGTCATGGATGCCACTGCGTTTGCCCTGTGTCGTGACCAGAAGCTGCCGATCAAGGTCTTTTCCATCTTCAAGGCCGGTGCCTTGAAGCGGGTCGTCTTGGGCGAGGATGAAGGTACGCTCGTACACGTTTGACAGGTGAGACGCAGATGACGATTGCTGACATCAAGAAGAACGCCGAGTCCAAGATGGGCAAGTCCATCGAGGCTCTGAAGGGTGAGCTGCAGAAGATTCGCACCGGCCGCGCCCACCCTGGGATCCTGGATCAGGTGCACGTGGACTACTACGGCTCTCCAGTACCCATCAGCCAGGTGGCCAACGTGTCGCTGCTGGACGCGCGCACCATCAGCGTGCAGCCCTGGGAAAAGGGCATGGGGCCGAAGATCGAAAAGGCGATACGCGAATCTGATCTTGGCTTGAACCCTTCCTCGCAGGGCGACCTGCTGCGGGTGCCCATGCCCGCTCTGACGGAAGAGCGCCGGCGCGACCTCACCAAGGTGGTACGCGGTGCAGGAGAAGACGCGAAGGTGGCGGTACGGAACCTCCGCCGCGAGGCCAATGAGCAACTCAAGCGTCTGCTCAAGGAAAAGGCCGTGTCTGAGGATGATGAGCGTCGCGGTCAGGATGATGTGCAACGCCTGACCGACCGCGTCGTCGCCGAAGTCGATCGCCTCGTGCAATCCAAGGAAGCTGAAGTTCTGGCTGTCTGAGCGCTCCCACAGACAGCCCATCCGATGGAGCTTCCCGTCGACAAGATCCCCAAGCATGTGGCCGTCGTCATGGACGGCAATGGCCGTTGGGCGAAGAACCGCTACATGCCCAGGTTCTTCGGCCACAAGGCCGGCGTGGATGCCCTGATCCGGGCCATCGACCTCTTTGCAGACAGAGGTGTGCAACACCTCACGGTGTTTGCCTTCTCTTCGGAGAACTGGAAGCGTCCCGCAGACGAAGTTTCCGGCCTCTTCGGCTTGGTGATGGTGGCGGCAGCCAAGTACCTGGAGAGCATGGTCTCCAAGGGCGTGCGGATCCGCATCATCGGTAACCGTGAAGGTGTTTCCGAAAAGCTGCGGGCGGCCTGGACGCAAGCCGAGGAAGCCACGGCGCACAACCAGCGCATTACCGTGTCGGTGGCCTTCAACTTTGGTGGCCGATGGGACGTGGTGCAGGCCTGCCGTCGGGCCATGGCTTCCGGGATGCCTCCCGATGAGATGACCGAAGAGGCTTTCGCGCGCCTGCTGGTGCTCAGTGATGTGCCCGACCCGGATCTCTTCATTCGCACAGGAGGGGAGATGCGCCTGAGCAACTTCCTCTTGTGGCAAGCAGCCTACGCGGAGATGTATTTCACCGATTGCCTGTGGCCTGATTTCGGTGCCGCCGAGATCGACGCGGCCCTGGCTTCATTCGCCTCACGCGACCGCCGATTCGGCGGAGCCGAGTCCTGGGCCAGTGGGTCCGACGCCTCCGGCTGAGTCACATGCTGGGTCAGCGCATCGTCACTGCGGTTGTGCTGCTGGCTCTCCTGGTGCCTGCGTTGCTTGCGCAGTCGGTCTGGCCGTTTGCCGCGCTCACGCTCACTCTGCTGGCAGCGGCAGGGTGGGAATGGGGGCGGCTGAACGGCGCTCCACAGGCCGTCAGCTTGGTCTTGGCCTTGTGCCTTCTGGTGACCTGCGCAGGTTTGGGCCCCGCAGCTGTGCAGCGATCGATCCCCACCCTGGTCTGGGTGTTCTGGGCCTTCGCGTGGGTGCTGGGCGGCGGTTGGGCGCTGCGTCAGGGCGTTGCCGGCTGGCAGGGGTGCCATCGCCCGCTGCGCTGGGTGCTGGGTGTCCTGCTCCTCTGGGGAGCTTGGGCCGCCTTGGTGACAGCCCGCGCTCAAGGCCTCGCCTTCGTGCTGTCGGTCTTGTGTCTGGTATGGGTAGCTGACGTGGCGGCCTATTTCGGCGGGCGTGCCTTCGGGCATCGAAAGCTGGCACCTTCCATCAGCCCCGGCAAGTCCTGGGAGGGCGTGTGGTCGGGGATGGCCGGTGTGGCGCTCCTCGCCTGGGTCTGGGTGAGCCTCGGAGCCGATTGGGGTCCGAGCGTGTTCTCGCTGCTGCTGGAGCGGTACGGTTTCGTGGGCGGAGGTTTACTGCTGATGATGCTGTGCGGCATGAGCGTGGTGGGTGACCTCTTTGAGTCCCTGGTGAAGCGTGCTGCCCACATGAAGGACTCCAGCCAGCTGCTGCCGGGCCACGGCGGCGTGCTCGACCGCATCGATGCGCTGCTGCCCGTGTTCCCTCTGGCCCTTGCCTTGACCATCGCATGAAGACCACAAGCTCGCAGCATCCACAGCGCCTGGCGATCCTGGGCTCCACAGGCTCCGTCGGTGCCAACACCCTGGACGTGGCGGCTCGTCATCCACAGGACATCGAGGTTGTGGGGCTCTCTGCCTTTCGCCGCATGGAAGAACTGGCGGCCCAGTGCGTCAGGTTCAAGCCTCGCTGGGCCGTGGTGCCTGACGCCGCCGCAGCAGCCAAGCTGAAGGCGCTTCTACCGCCTTCAGCGAGCGCTCTGAAGGTGCTGATCGGCCCTGAAGGATTGTGCGAATTGGCAGCGCATCCGGAGGTGGACAGTGTCATGGCCTCCATCGTGGGTGCCGCGGGGCTGGCACCCTGTCTCGCGGCGGCCCAGGCCGGCAAGCGGCTGTTGCTGGCCAACAAGGAGGCTCTGGTGGTGGGCGGCGCCTTGTTCATCGACGCGGTGAAGGCAGGTGGCGCCACGCTGCTGCCCATCGACAGCGAGCACTCCGCCATCTTCCAGTGCCTCCCCCAGGACCGTAACGCCTGGCCTGAGTTCATCGACCACATCGTTCTCACCGCCTCGGGAGGGCCCTTCCGCCAAGCCGATCCAGCAGGTTTTCATGCCATTACGCCGGCGCAAGCGGTGGCGCACCCCAACTGGGTGATGGGCCGCAAGATCTCGGTGGATTCCGCCACGATGATGAACAAAGCCCTGGAGGTGATCGAGGCGCGTTGGCTCTTCGACTTGGCGCCGGAGGACATCCGCGTGGTGATCCATCCGCAGAGCATCATCCACTCGATGGTGGTGTGCAAGGACTCCTCGGTACTCGCCCAACTGGGCACGCCCGACATGCGTGTGCCCATCGCCTACGGCCTGTCGTTTCCCAGGCGCATCGAGTCTGGAGCCTCTCGGCTGGACTTCATGTCGGTGGCCTCCCTCACTTTCGAGGTCCCTGACAGCGCGCGGTTTCCTGGCTTGAAGCTCGCCTACGACGTGTTGTCGGCGCCCCAGGGCTCGAGCGTCGTGCTCAATGCGGCCAACGAGGTCGCGGTGGAGGCTTTTCTTGACGGACGGGTCTCGTTCCCGGCCATTCACCAGATCAACCTTGGCACCTTGGATGCGCTGGCGGGTCGCTTTGCGGCGCCGGTGTCTCTGGGCGACCTGTTGGAGTTGGACGCCCGAGCCCGCTCGCAAGCAGCGGCCCTGGCTCTGCAAGGACAGTCGGCATGACCACCGCCTTGGCGTTCCTGGTCACCCTGGCTGTGCTCGTGGTGATCCATGAGTATGGTCATTACCGTGCCGCCAAGGCCTGCGGCGTCAAGGTGCTGCGGTTCTCAGTCGGGTTCGGTCGGGTCCTCTGGAGCCGCCGTCTGGGCGTCGATCAGACGGAATTCGTGTTGTCGGCCATTCCCTTGGGCGGCTACGTGCGCATGCTCGATGAGCGCGAAGGGATGGTGGATCCTTCGCAAGCGCACCGGGCCTTCAACCGCAAGCGCCTGTGGCAGCGTGCCTTCGTGGTCTCTGCCGGGCCGGCGGCTAACCTGTTGCTGGCCGTGGTGCTCTACAGCGCCGTGCAATGGGCGGGGGTGCAGGAGCCCAAGGCCATACTGAGTGCGCCGCCTGCGGAGACTGCTGCTGCGCGCGCGGGCTTGAAGTCCGGTGACTGGGTCAAGGCGTGGTCTGCTGATGGCATGGACTGGCAGGATGTCCGCTCGATGGTCGATCTGCGCTGGCAGGCCATGGAGGCCATGCTGGAGGGCCGGCCCCTGCACCTGATGGTCTCAGACAGTCAAGGCCGCGGGAGCCGCGCCGTGCGAGTGGATACCCGGAGTCCGGGTGCCCAGAGCGTAGGTCCGCAAGCGCTGCGTGATCTGGGGCTTGGGGTGCCTTGGACACCAGCTGTGCTTGGAGAGTTGAAGGCCGGAGGTCCGGCCGAGCGTGCAGGACTGCGCCGGGGCGATCTCGTCACGTCAGTGGATGGCCGTGTCATATCGGATGCCCAGACCCTGCGCGACATGATCCGCCAGCGGCCCGAACAGCCCATGGCCTGGACCGTCGATCGCGCTGGCTCGTCCGTCGCGGTCACAGTGGTGCCCCGCGCAGAGCGTTCGGGTGGCAGCGCCTCGGGCCGCATCGATGCCTTCGTGGGCACACCGCCACAGACGGTGCTGGTGTCCATGGGTCCGGTGGAGGGCCTCACCGAAGGCCTGAACAAGACCTGGGAAGTCTCGGCTCTGACGGTCTCCATGATCGGGCAAATGATCGTGGGTGAGGCCTCCATCAAAAACCTCAGCGGTCCCTTGACGATTGCTGACTTTGCTGGTCAGTCAGCCGAGAAGGGCTGGACCAGCTATCTCGCGTTCCTGGCGCTGGTCAGCGTCAGTCTGGGCGTGTTGAACCTGCTGCCCCTGCCGATGCTCGACGGCGGGCACCTGATGTACTACCTTTTTGAATGGGTCACTGGCAGACCCGTTCCCGACGTATGGCTTGAGCGCCTGCACCGCGGCGGTATTGCGATACTGTTTGCCTTGATGTCCGTGGCGATCTTCAACGACGTTGCCCGGCTTGTCGGTTTCCACTGAGCCTTACCCGATGCTTCTTTCCAATTTCCTGGGTCCGATGCGCCCTGGTGCGGCCTTGGTGGCCGCGGTCTTCGCCAGCGCCTACCTGCCTTCTGCCGGTGCGGTGGAGCCCTTCAAGCTCAAGGACATCCGCATTCAGGGCCTTCAGCGGACCGACCCGGGCACCGTGTTTGCTGCGCTGCCGTTCCGGGTGGGCGACACCTACAACGATGACAAGGGTTCGGCTGCGCTGCGCGCCTTGTTCGCCACCGGGCTGTTCAAGGACGTTCGCATCGAGATCGAGGGCGACGTCGCGGTGGTGGTGATCGAGGAGCGGGCGATCATCGCTGCGGTGTCCTTCGTCGGCTTGAAGGAGTTCGACAAGGACACGCTGACCAAGTCGCTCAAGGACGCAGGGATCGGGGAGGGTCTGCCCTTCGACCGCGCGGTGGTCGACCGTGCCGAGCAGGAAATCAAGCGGCAGTACCTGTCGCGCAGCCTCTATGGCGCCGAGGTGGTCACCACCATCACGCCGATCGAACGCAACCGCGTCAACGTGACCTTCACGATGACCGAGGGCGATGCGGCCAAGATCAAGGACATCCGCATCACCGGGGCCTCGGTGTTCTCGGAATCCCAACTGCTGTCGCTGATGGACCTCACCCGCAGCGGCTGGCTGACCTGGTACACCAAGTCGGACCGCTACGCGCGCGCCAAGCTGAACGCTGATCTGGAGACGCTGCGGGCCTACTACGTCAACCGCGGCTATCTCGAGTTCGCGGTGGAGTCGACGCAGGTCACCATCTCGCCAGACAAGCAGGAGATCTCGATTGCGATCTCCATCCGGGAAGGCCAACCCTACACCGTCACGGGTGTGCGCCTGGAAGGGCAGTTCCTGGGCAAGGAAGACGAGTTCCGCTCGTTCGTGCGTATCCGTCCGGGACAGGCCTATCGCGGCGAGGACGTCACGGCCACGACACGCGCGTTCTCGGACCTCTTCGGCCGTTTTGGCTATGCCTTTGCCCGTGTAGAGGCTCGGCCGGAGATCGACCGCGCCACCGGTCAGGTGGTGGTGGTGCTGGCCGCCGAGCCGCAGCGTCGCGTGTACGTGCGCCGCATCGACGTGGCCGGCAACACGCGCACGCGTGACGAGGTGATCCGCCGAGAATTCCGCCAACTGGAGTCATCCTGGTACGACGGTCTCAAGATCAAGCTCTCACGCGACCGAGTGGACCGCCTGGGTTACTTCAAGGAGGTCAATGTCGAGACCAACGAGGTGCCTGGCAACCCTGACCAGGTGGACTTGCTCGTCACCGTGGAGGAGCGGCCCACGGGCAATCTGATGGTGGGTGCGGGCTACTCCAGTGCGGAGAAGCTCACGCTGTCGGCCTCGATCAAGCAGGACAACGTCTTCGGCTCAGGACACTACCTGGCGGTGGAGGTCAACACGAGCCAGTCCAACCGCAACCTGGTGTTCAGCACGGTGGATCCCTACTTCACCGTGGATGGCATCTCGCGTGGCATTGATGTGTTCTATCGAACCAGCCGCCCCTTGAACAGCCTGGGTGATCAGTACCAGTTGGCCACGCCCGGAGCCACCATCCGTTTTGGCGTTCCTTTCTCTGACTTTGACACCGTGTTCTTTGGCCTGGGTATCGAGCGTACCGAGATCAAGGCCACCACCTCCATCCCCAATAGTTACTACCTCTTCCGAGAGCAGTTCGGCCCCACCAGCCATGCCGTGCCGCTCACGCTGGGCTGGCAGCGGGACCAGCGCGACAGCGTGCTCACACCCTCGGCCGGGCGCTACCAGCGGGTGAACCTGGAGTGGAGCATTGCGGGCGACGTGAAGTACCTGCGAACCAACTTGCAGTACCAGCAGTACTGGTCCCTGCCGGCGAAGCTGACCTTCGGTCTGAATGCGGAGTTGGGGTTGGGCCAGGGGCTGGGTGGCAAACCCTTCCCGATCTTCAAGAACTTCTATGGTGGCGGCCTCGGGTCGGTGCGGGTGTTCGAGCAGGGGTCCCTGGGCGTGGTGGATCCCACCGGAGCCTTCATCGGCGGCGCCAAGCGCCTGAACGTGAACGGTGAGCTCTACTTCCCGGTGCCCGGAACGGGCAACGACAAGTCGTTGCGCATCTTCGCCTTTGCCGATGCCGGCAACGTCTGGCGCGAAGGCGAACCCATCACCACCGCCAGCCTTCGGGCCTCCAGTGGTCTGGGCTTGAGCTGGATCTCACCTGTGGGTCCCCTGAAGCTCAGCTGGGGTGTGCCATTGCAGGCCACCTCGAAAGATAGAATCCAGCGTTTCCAATTCCAGATCGGGACAGCCTTCTGATGAAAGTCTTCGGCAAGATCATCGGCGCCTCCGCCGCAGCCTTGTGCCTTTGGGCGCTGCCGGCAGCCGCGCAGGAACTCAAGCTCGGCTACGTCAACAGTGAGCGGGTGCTGCGCGACTCGGCCCCGGCCAAGGCTGCCCAGGCCAAGCTGGAGGCAGAGTTCGGGCGCAGGGAGCGTGAGCTCAACGACATCCGCAACCGGCTCAAGGCCGCTGCCGACAAGTTCGAGAAGGACGCACCTACGCTTTCGGAGGCTGAGAAGACACGTCGTCAGCGCGAACTGGTGGACCAGGAGCGGGACCTGCAGCGCAAGCAGCGTGAGTTCCAGGAAGACCTGAACCAGCGCAAGAACGAAGAGCTGGCCGCTGTGGTCGAGCGTGCCAACCGCGTCATCCGCCAGATCTTCGAGACCGAGAAATACGACGCCATCTTGCAGGAAGTCGTCTTTGCCGGTCCTCGCGTGGACATCACCGACAAGGTGATCCGGGCCCTGAACGCCGCTCCTGCGAAGTGACGGCCTGAGCAACGTGCCGGAGGTTCGTGTCGCGGACCTGAGCGCATTGCTCGGAGGAGAGTGCATCGGGCGAGGCGATCTTCTGGTCTCTCGCATCGGTACCCTGTTGGATGCCGACGAGAACACGGTCTCGTTCCTGGCCAATCCCCGCTATGAGCCGCAGCTGGCCGCCACCAGAGCTGGCTGCGTGATCGTTTCTCCAAGGCACAGGGCGCAGGCGATGAGCCTGCCCAGCGCGGTCGTCTGTGAAGACCCCTACTGGGCATACGCCCGCCTGACCCAGTGGTGGGCCAAGGCCCGAACCGGCTTGGAGGCCGACGCCCCCGAGGCGGGTGGCGTCCATGTTTCCGCCGTCGTGGATGCGACGGCTGACGTACATCCCACCGCCCGTGTGGAAGCTTTGGCTGTCATCGGGCCTGGTGCACAGGTTGGGCCTGGGGCACATGTGGGCTCGCATGCGGTGATGGAAGCTTTCAGCTCGCTCGGCGCAGACAGTTCGCTGCGGCCGCGCACGGTGCTGGGGCGCGGCTGCAGCGTGGGGGAGCGGTGCATTCTTCACCCAGGCGTGGTGATCGGGGCTGATGGTTTCGGCTTTGCACCACACCAAGGCCGGTGGGAGAAGATCGAGCAGCTGGGTGCCGTGCGCATCGGCCACGATGTCGAGATCGGGGCCAACACCTGCGTGGACCGTGGCGCGTTGGAAGACACCGTCATCGAAGACGGCGTCAAGCTGGACAACCTCATCCAGATCGGCCACAACGTGCGCATCGGCGCCCACACCGCCATGGCGGGTTGCGTGGGGGTGGCTGGCAGTGCTCGCATCGGCGCCCACTGCACGGTGGGCGGGGGGGCCATCATCCTGGGTCACCTGGAGTTGGCCGACCATGTGCACGTCTCTGCAGCCACAGTGGTCACGCGGTCCATCTCCAAGCCGGGCCAGTACAGCGGGGTGTACCCCTTCGACGAGAATGCGGCCTGGGAAAAGAACGCTGCCACCCTTCGGCAGCTGCATGGTCTGCGAGACCGCATACGGGCACTGGAAAAGGCGACATCATGAGGATGGATATTCACGGCGTGCTGAAAAAGCTGCCCCACCGCTACCCGATCCTCCTGGTCGACCGCGTGCTGGAGATCGAGAGCGGTGTGCGCATCAAGGCCCTGAAGAATGTCTCCATCAACGAACCCTACTTTCTGGGGCACTTTCCGCACCGGCCGGTGATGCCCGGGGTGCTGATGCTCGAGGCGTTGGCGCAGGCGGCTGCGCTCTTGTCCTTTGAGTCCGCGGGCAAGGAGCCCGACGACAACTCGGTGTACTACTTCGCTGGCATCGATGGAGCCCGCTTCAAGCGCCCGGTGGAGCCTGGAGATCAGCTCTTGCTGGAGGTCTCATTGACGCGCGCCAAGGCCGGCATCTTCAAGTTTGCGGCCCGTGCCAGCGTGGATGGCGAGTTGGCGGTGGAGGCCGAATTGATGTGCACCATGCGCCAGGTGGCCTGAGGTTCAGATGACGCGGATCCACCCGACGGCCCTCGTCGACGCCAAGGCAGAACTTGACGAGAGCGTTGCTGTCGGTGCGTATGCGCTGATTGGTGCGGGTGTCACCATCGGTCCCGGCACCGAGGTCGGGGCTCATTGCGTCATCGAGGGCCCCACAGTCATCGGCCGTGACAACCGCATTTACGCCCATGCTGTCCTCGGCGGTGCGCCACAGGACATGAAGTACCGCGGTGAGCCCACCGCCCTGCACATTGGCGACCGCAACACCATCAGGGAGTTCTGCACGTTCAATCGTGGCACGGTGCAGGACGTGGGTGTCACCCGCTTGGGTGACGACAACTGGGTCATGGCCTATGTCCACCTGGCGCACGATGTGCAGGTGGGATCCCACACCATCCTGGCCAACAACGCCACGCTGGCCGGTCACGTTCACGTAGGGGATTGGGTGATCGTGGGCGGCCTGACAGGCATCCACCAGTTCTGCCATGTCGGAGCCCACGCGATGACCGGCTTCCAGAGCCATGTCTCGCAGGATGTACCGCCGTTCATGATGGTCTCTGGCAACCCGCTGGGGGTGCACGGTTTCAACGTCGAGGGCCTGCGCAGGCGTGGGTTCTCCCGTGAGCGCATCGCGCAGATCAAGCAGATGCATCGCCTGCTGTACCGCGACGGGCTGACCCTGGAGCAGGCTCGGCAGCGCATTGAGGCCTTGTTGCAAGGGGATGCGGGCGACCCGCAAGGCCAGGGCGATGTGCGTCTGGTCCTGAACTTTCTGGGCTCGTCCACCCGGGGCATCGCGCGCTGACTGCGCCACCCTGACCCTGCCTGTCGGCCGCCGTGCTTTGCATGTTCCCCACCGCGGGCTTGAAGGGAGTTGGTGATGCCCGGCCGTGACCTGACTGGCCACGTGGCCATGGTGGCGGGAGAAGCCTCAGGTGACTTGCTGGGGGCCTTGCTGCTCCAGGCCATGCGCCGGCGCTGGCCGGACCTTGCCACGTGCGGCATCGGCGGGCCACGGATGGTGAGCGAGGGGCTCGACGCCTGGTGGCCCAGTGACCGCCTGGCGGTGCGTGGCTACGTGGAAGTGCTGCGGCACTATCGAGGCATATCGCGCATCAGGGAGGCGTTGGCGGCGCGCCTGCTGGCTCACCCGCCACGCGCCTTCATCGGTATTGACGCACCAGACTTCAACCTGGGGCTGGAAGCGCGGTTGAAGGCCGCCGGCGTCCCGAGCATCCATTTCGTTTGCCCTTCGATCTGGGCTTGGCGAGGCGGGCGAGTCAAGCGCATCGCCCGCAGCGTCGACCATGTGCTGTGCCTGTTTCCGTTCGAGCCCGATCTGCTTCAGGCCCATGGCGTGAAGGCCACCTACGTGGGGCACCCGCTGGCCGACCTGATCCCTTTCACGCCCGATCGGCAGGGTGCACGTCAGGCCCTGGGATTGCCGGTCGATGCCACGGTGGTGGCGCTGTTGCCAGGGAGCCGCCGCTCAGAGATCCAGTACATCGCTCCTTCGCTGCTGCAGGCTGCTCGTCTGCTGCAGGCCAGTCGTCCTGAACTCCACTTCGTCTTGCCGGTGGCCCCTGGGCTGGACGGCCTGCTGGCCCCGCTGGCCGCAGAGTACGGTCCTCGCGACTTGCATCTCCTTCCTGGTCGTTCGCATGAGGCGCTG
>CAISJH010000822.1 GCA_903885585.1 uncultured beta proteobacterium | reverse complement strand
GCCCGCGTCTCGAGCGTGATCCCGGCCCAGCAGGTGATCTGCTGGGTGGTGGTGGGCTCGCTGCCGCTGACGCTGCCGGCCACCGCATGGTGGTGGCCGGTGGACACCACGCCCAGCCTGGCCGCCTGGGGTGGCCTGCTGTACGTCAGCCTGTTCTCCATGTGGCTGGGCTTCTTCGCCTGGTACGGCGGTCTCGCCATGGGTGGCATCGTGCGCGTGAGCCAGGTGCAGCTGATCCAGCCGTTTCTGGCGCTGCTGTTCGCCGTGCCGGTGCTCGGCGAGCGGCTGGACCCCGTGACCGTGGGCTTTGCGCTGGCGGTGATCGGTGTGGTGTTCGTCAGCCGGCGCCTGTCGGTGGGGCAAGCTCAGCAGCGTTGACCGTGGTGCAAGCCGCTCCCTCAGCGCCTGCTCCAGCCGGTTCCAGACGAAGCGCATCGAGGCCGAGCGGCGCAGTTCCGCATGGGCGCACAGCCAGACCTCCTGTGGTTGGCCAAAGCGCTCGGCCAGGATGCGGCGCAGCCCGGGCTGCTCGGCGGCCACGTCCACCAGGTAGACCCCCACGCCCAGCCCCGTCTCGACGGCTGCATGCCGGGCCAGCACGGCATCCGTGCGCAGCCGAAAGCGCACCGGCTGCGGCGGGGGCGTCCCCTTCATCATGGGCGCGAGCGGCGAGGTTTCGCGGTCGAATCCGGCCACGAAAGCCTCTTCCGGCAAGGTGTAGCCGGTGGGCTCGCCGTGACGCGCGATGAAGGACTCGTGCGCGTACAGGCCCAGTTCGGTGTTGCCCACGTGCAGCGCGATCACGTCGTCCTGCTCGGGGCGGAAGAAACGCACCGCGATGTCGGCATCGCGCCGCAGCAGGTTTTCCGCCCGGTTGGAGACCGACAGCTCGATCTCCAGGCCGGGCTGCTCAGCCAGCCATTGCGCGGCCAGCGGCGCCACCACGTGGGTGGCGTACACCTCGGACACCGCCACGCGCACGGTGCCGGCCACCTTGGCGCCGGGACTTCACGGGCATGAGATGAGTGTCACCGAACGGTGCCGCGGCAATGCTGGTCCCCGCGGTGCATGGGGACTTGGTTGGCAAGCTTCACAAGCGCTCAGGCGCGGACCATGGAAGCGAGATCGCGCCGGGGCGTGGGGCCGGAGGGCTTGGTCGCAAAGCCCACCCGGGCGAGCATCTGCAAGGCGCCGCTGCCCGGATCCACCCGCAGCAGCTTGTGCACGGCCGCGTAAGGCCCACGCATCTCCGGGAACTCTTGCAGGGCCTGCGACAGCGGGTGCATGTCCGCCCCTGCTGCAGTGGCCTGCAGGTGCTGGCGCACATAGGCCCGGCCTGCCGCCACCTGGGTGGCGCGCGCGTTGTCCGCGCCGGCCAGCCACAAGTAGCCGCTGCCGGTCTCGAATGGGGCCCAACGGTCCATTACACGCTTGAGGTCGCTGCTGCCGGGCGCCGGCACCTTCATCGGGTCGAACACGCCGACGGTGTGGACCAGGCGCACGAATGGGTCGTTCAGGCTGATGCCGTCGCGGTGCTTGGCGATGGCGTTGGGCCCGATGCGTATCAACCGCGCGGATTCCAGCCAGGTCTTCGCCGTCGTGGTCTCGATCTCGAAGGCTTCGCGGGTGACTTTACGGATGGTTGCCATCGCAGCTTCGCCTGTCACCAGCCCGGCCCGCAGGCCAAAGGCCTGGGCCGTCGCCGTCCAGGCCGCTGCCAAGGTGTCAGGCAGGGCGCGCTGGCTGTCATAGGCCGTCTTGCGGGTGTGGCGGCGCGGAATGTGCGCGAACAGCGCATCAGGCTGGGCGCTGCCGGCCGCACCCAGCGTCAGCGTGGCCACGCGCGTGCCGGCGGGCAAGGCGTTGGCGGCGGGTGCGCCGTCAGGGAACAAGTCGACCTGCACGCTCAGGCCGCGCTGCGCGGCCGCGATGACCGCCAGCTCGAGGAAGGCGCCACAGCCGATCAGGATCTGCCGGCCGAAGGGGTCGGTCTCCGGCAACAGGCGCTCACCGTCGCACAGCAGGTGGATCTTGCCGGCCTCGCGCAGATCGGCAATCCACGGCTGTCGGTTGTGCGGGTTCGGTGCCAGCAGGGCGTTGGCGAGCATGAAACGTCGTACGTCAGCCTGCGCGGCGCCCGGGTCGCGCCAGGCCTGCACGGCGGCCTCCGGCATCGCGCTGCTGCACCCTGCCAGGCTGCCTGCGGCGGCGAGGATGGCCCCGCCACCCGCGAGTCGGATGAACTGACGGCGCGCAAGGGTCGCCCGTTCCTGCGTGTCGATGAAAGCTTGCGGTGGCGGGAAGCTCGGCATGGTGGGCTCCTGTGATGACCATGGGATGGCCCTCATGGTGCAAGGCCTCAGCTCCGATGACCAGACCGGTGCACGCATGTTTGGCATGCAGGTTTGCATGGGCGCAGGCCGGGTGCGCTTTGGCGGCACACTTCGGGGGTGGCACCGGCTCTCTGCGAGCCGTGCACGCCGCCAGTGCACTGCTACGCGCCGGCGCCTTCCGGACTTTGCAACTGCCTTACCGATGACCTCCTGGACCCTGGCCCGCCGCGCCGAGCGGCTCAACCCCTCCACCATCCGCGAGATCCTGAAGATCACCGAGCGCCCGGGCATCATCAGCCTGGCCGGCGGCCTGCCCTCGGCCGACACCTTCCCGGTGCAGGCCATGCGCG
>CAISJH010000821.1 GCA_903885585.1 uncultured beta proteobacterium | reverse complement strand
GCCTGACATTGACGAGTTCAATGCCCAGATGGACTTCGAGTTCACGCGCATACGTGACTTCATCATCCTGCACTACCACTTGAACCAGCGCACTGACTCCCCGTTCTGGCAGCAATGCCGGGAGATGGAGGTGCCGGAGTCCCTGAACAAGCGCATGGCCTTGTACCGCAGCCACGGCCGGATCTTCCGGGAGGCCAGCGAGCTGTTCACCGAGGTGGGTTGGCTGCAGGTAATGCATGGACAGGGCCTGCGTCCGAACGGCTACAACGCCCTGGTGGATGTCTATACCGAGCAACAGATCAGCGAGTTCCTCGGAGGGATCGAAGACGTGATCGGCAAGTGCGTGGACGTCATGCCCCGACATGCAGATTACATCGCCCAGCACTGCGCAGCAGCGAGGATATAGGCACGCAGCGCCCATTCTCGCGGGACTCACACTCCGGATTCCTACCCATGTCACTGCTCCGTTTGGCCTCGCAGCGACGGCGTCTGCTGCGCCTGGGCGCGGTAACGGCCATGGTGGGGGCGAGCCATCTGCTTGGCAGGGCTGCCAGCGCACAAGGCAAACAGACGCCCCTGGTGGTGTGGTTCACCGTCGAAGGCGCCAAGGCCATGCGGCGCCTGGGCGAGGATTTCACACGGCAGACGGGCGTGGAGGTGGTGGTTGAGACGCCCGACGACGGGCCTGCCAAGTTCCAGCAGGCGGCAGCCGTCGGCAAGGGCCCGGACATCTACGTCTACGCGCACGACCGCATTGGTGAGTGGATTGCAGGCGGCCTGCTCCACGCCGTGACGCCGAGCCGTGCGCTGCGCGAGGACATCGACCCGCTGGGTTGGCAGGGCTTCACCTCGCGCGGGCGCCTGTGGGGCTACCCCATCGCGCTGGAGGCCATCACTCTCGTCTACAACAAGGCCCTGGTGGCCACACCGCCTCGCAACTTCGACGAAGTGATCGCGCTGGACGATCGCCTCAACGCGCAGGGCCGACGGGCCTTGCTGTGGGACTACACCAACACCTACTTCACCTGGCCGCTGCTGGCCGCCAACGGGGGCTACCCCTTCAAGCTGCGTGCCGACGGCACCGTGGACCCCGCAGATACCGGCGTCAATCACCCTGGTGCCGTGCAGGGCGCTCAGTTGCTGGACCGGCTGATTCGGGAAGGGCGCATGCCCGCAGGCAGCGGCTACCCCGAGATGGAGGCTGCCATGGCCCAGGGCCGGGTGGCGATGATGATCAACGGCCCTTGGTCCTGGGTGAACCTGAAGCGCGTGGGCATGGACTTTGGCGTAGCGCGCATCCCGGCCGTGGGCGCGCGCGCCGCGGTGCCTTTCGTCGGGGTGCGCGGCTTGATGATCAACCGCGCCACCCGGCAGCGTGAGCTGGTGGTGGAGTTCATCGAGCAGCATCTGCTCAAGCCCACGGGCTTGCGCCTGCTGAACCAGGCCGAGCCCTTGGGCGCGCCCGCCAGCCGGGCCTTCTTTGCCGAGCTGGCAGCCGACGCGAGGTCGGGCCCGCAGATCACCACCATCATGGCCTCGGCGCGCGACGGCCTGCCCACGCCCAACAACCCCGAGATGGGCCGATTCTGGACGGCCACGAAGACGTCGCTGACCAACCTGACCGAAGGCCGCCAGACGCCGCAGCAGGCCCTGGACGCGGCGGCGCGGCGCATTCTGCAAGGCTGACCTGTCCATGCAGGCCGTACGCGTGCAGCGCGCTCCCACCTTTGCGGACAACTGGGGCCCACGCGCCCTGCTGGCGCTGGTGGTGGCCGGTGGTCTGTACGGCGTGGTGCTGGTGCACGCAGCCGGGCAGGCGCTGCTGGCATTGACGCTGCTGGTCACCACGGTGGCAGCGCTGTGGGTCTACGGTTCGGCCCGCACCACCGCTTCACGGTACCTCTTCCCCAGCATCGCGGCGGCGATGGTCTTCGTCATCTTCCCGATGCTCTACACGGTGAGCCTGGGCTTCACCAACTACAGCTCCACCAACCTGCTGGAGCCCGAACAGGCGCGCGCCTACCTGCTGGAGGAGCGCACGGTCCTGCCCGATTCGGCGCGCGAATTCACGCTGGAGCGCATGGCAGGCGATCAGCTGCGGGTGCGCCTGGCGCCGGCCGCGGGCGGAGCCACCGGCCCCTGGGTCTCCGCCGCCCTGGCACTGACGCCGGCCGCACCCACGCGGGTGGAGGCCGCGTTGAAGGAGGATGAAGCAGCCGTCCTCGCCGGCCCGGAACTCTCCCTGAAAGACACGGTCACCCTGCTGCCGGCCCTGCGCCTACTGACACTCAAGGCCCCCGACGGCAAGGCGCTGGAACTGATCAGCCTGCGTGAATTTGCCGTGACGCAGCCGCTGTACCAGGCCGAGGCCGACGGTGCCCTTACCGACCGCTTGACCGGCAGCACCTACCGCGCTGACGGCCGCATCGGGTTCTACGTCAGTGACAACGGGCAGCGACTGCAGCCCGGCTACCGCGTGGGCGTGGGCCTGCAGCACTACACGCGCATCTTCACCGAGCCCCGTTTTCGGGAACCGTTCGTCAGCGTGCTGGTGTGGACGGTGCTGTTCTCCGGCCTGACGGTGCTGGGTGCGGGCGCCCTGGGCATGCTGCTGGCCGTGCTCTTGAACTGGGACGGCCTGCGCGGCAAGGCGGTGTACCGCACGGTGCTGTTCCTGCCCTACGCCGTACCGGGCTTCATCTCCATCCTGGTGTTCAAGGGCCTTTTCAACCAGAACCTGGGCGAGATCAACCTCATCCTGCACGGCCTGTTCGGCATCCGGCCGGCCTGGTTCTCTGACCCGGTGCTGGCCAAAGTGATGCTGCTGGTGGTGAACATCTGGCTGGGCTTTCCCTACATGATGGTGCTGTGCTCGGGGCTGATCAAGGCCATCCCGGCCGACCTGTACGAGGCCTCCGCCGTGGTGGGCGCCGGGCCCTGGACCAACTTCACGCGCATCACGCTGCCGCTGATCCTCAAGCCGCTGACGCCGCTGCTGATCTCGGCCTTTGCCTTCAACTTCAACAACTTCGTGCTGGTGAGCCTGCTCACGGGCGGGCGGCCAGACCAACTGGACACCGCGATGCCGGCCGGCACCACCGACATCCTGGTGTCCTACACCTGGCGCATTGCCTTTCAGGACTCGGGCCAGCAGTTCGGCCTGGCCGCGGCCATCTCCACCGTCATCTTCCTGATCGTGGCCGCGATCACGCTGGTGCAGATGCGCTTCACGCGCGTGGCGGCCGACGAGCCGCGCCGGTGAGCGTCAGGACTGCCCGCCTTCAACGTCTCACCCGCCACCCCGCAGCACTCTTCAGCGACGACCTCTTCCCATGGCCATCGTCCCCCCCAAATCCCGCCGCTGGCAGACCCTGCTCGCCCACGCCTTCCTCATCAGCCTGTGTGCGGCGGTGGTCTTCCCGTTCCTGGTGGTGCTGTCGGTGTCGCTGCGGCCGGGCAACTTCGCCAGCGGCTCGCTGATCCCGTCGTCCATCAGCCTGGAGCATTGGCGCTACGTGCTGGGCCTGCCTTATGTCAGGCCTGACGGCACGATCATCGAGCCCGATCTGCCCGTGCTGCGCTGGCTGTGGAACTCGGTGAAGGTGGCGCTGTGGTCGGGCGTGGTGACGCTGGCGTTGTCCACCACGGCCGCCTACGCGCTGGCGCGGTTGCGCTTTGCCGGGCGCAAGCACCTGCTGACGGGCCTGATGCTGATGCAGATGTTCCCGGCGGTGCTGGCCCTGGTGGCGCTGTACGCCATCTTCGACCGTTTGGGCACAGCCTTTCCCGCCATCGGCCTGAACACCCACTGGGCCCTGGTGCTGGCGTACTCCGGCGGCATCGCCGGCCATGTGTGGACGCTCAAGGGCTATTACGACACCCTGCCGCAGGAGATCGAGGAGGCCGCGCGCGTGGACGGTGCCAGCACCTGGCAGACCTTCCGCCGCGTGCTGCTGCCCATGGCGCTGCCCATCCTGGTGGTGGTGTTCCTGCTGGCCTTCATCGGCGCCATCATCGAGTACCCGGTGGCCTCGGTGCTGCTCACGCAGCAAGACCTGCTCACGCTGGCGGTGGGCTCCAAGCTCTTCGTGCATGAGCACAGCTTCCGCTGGGGCGACTTCGCCGCCGCCGCGCTGCTGTCAGGCCTGCCCATCACGGTGGTGTTCCTGCTGGCGCAGCGCTGGATGATCTCCGGCCTGGCCGCAGGGGGCGTGAAGGGCTAACCCCTCAGCCAGCGCCACCCCAGCGCAGGGTGGCGGGCAGCCCCTGGGGCGAAATCAAGGAGGAGGGCCGGGCCAAGCCCGGCCCGGGGGACATTCGCCCCAGGGGCTGCCCGCTACCCTGAGCGAGCGAGCACCAGACGGGCCTGCGCGAGCGATCCCCCCAGGCCTCACCCCTGACCGAGCACCCGCGCCAACTCCGGCACCCAGGCTCCGGCCGAAGCGCGCGCCGCGCCCACGTCCAGCGTGGCCAGCACCGCCGAAGCGATGGCGTCGTAGGCTCCGGCGTCCTGCGCCATGGTCTGGTAGTAGCCGAGATCCTTCTGCGCATTGGCGAGCGAAAAGCGCAAGCCCGACGGATCCCGCGCCAGCAGGAAGGGCTTGAGCCGCTCCAGCGCAATGCCGCCACCGCCACCTTTGGCCAACACCTCCACGAACGCCTCGGGCGCCACGCCACTGCGCTGCGCGCAGGCTGCGGCCTCGGCCAGCAGCGTCACCATGCCCAGCGACACGAAGTTGTGCAGCAGCTTCATGCTGTGGCCGGCGCTCACCGGGCCCACGTGCGTGATGTTCTCCGCAAAGCAGGCCAGCACCGGGCGGCACTGCTCCAGCAAGGTCGCGTCACCGCCCACCAGCAGGTTCAGCCGCCCTTCAGCCGCCTCCTTGGGGGTGCGGGTCATGGGGGCGTCCAGGAAGCGGCCGCCGGCAGCCGCGACGGCTTGCGCCATGCGCTGCGTCGAGGCAGGCAAGGCCGTAGAGCAGTCGATGACCACCGTCCCTGGGCGCAGGCCCTGGAGCACGCCGCCCTCACCCGTCAACACCGCCTCCACCGCAGGTGAGCCCGTGAGCACGAGGATGATCACCTCGGAACGCGCCGCCAGGGAGACCAGATCGGACATCACCTGCACGCCGCTTGCGCGCAGCGCGTCCAACGGCTGGTTGCCGGGGTGGTCCAGCACCGCCAGTTCGTGGCCGTGCTTGACGAGGTTGGTGGCGATACCGTGGCCCATGAGGCCGATACCGACCATGCCGATCTTCTTCATGCGGAGCTCCAGCAGACGTCCGCGCAGGGCCTCAACCAGCTGAGTTCAGCCCACGCGAAACAAGGTAGGCCCGCAGACATCGCGGCCCCAGCGAATCGTAGCCGCTGATGGGAGTTGCCGCCCCGTAGCCGGGGCGATCGAGCGCTTCAGTGCCGTTGCAGCACACGCTCCAAGGGGCGACGCCGGTTGTGCCAAGCCACCTGGCCGGTCTGGCGGCACACCGCCTGGACCACAGCGCCCGCACCCACGCTGCGCAACTGCTCCAGCGAGCTGAAGCCTGCGGCCTCCAGCCGCTCCAGCACCACCGGGCCGATGCGAGGCTCTTGCAAGAGGAGGCGGCGCTCTTCATCGGAAAAGCGCGGCTGCAGGGGGCGGGGAGAAGGAACCATCATGGCAGGTAGGCTGAAAGGGTGGCGCAAACCCCAGCCCGGCTGCAAGCGCCACCGGGCTGGTCGCTCCGCGATCAGAAGCTGTACTTCAGCGTCGCCTTGGCGCTGCGGCCGTTGATGGAACGCGCCACATACAGCGCGTTCTGGCCTTCAGCCTCGGTGTACCCCACCACGTTGAACAGGTTGTTCACGCCGAGGGACAGCTGCAGGTTGCGCGCCAGCTCATAGGAGGCGAACAGGTTGACCACCGTGTAGGACGGCAGGACCACCTGGTTGTCGTCCTGCGCATAGGACTTGCTCGTGCCAATGATGGAAGCACCGATCTCGGCATCGCCAATCTGGTAAGACGGCGTGAGCTGATACACCAGCTTCGCCTGACGGCGAGGTGTCTTGCCCTTGTTGTCGCCCGAGGCGATGTTGGCGTCGGTCAGCGTGCCGCCACCGCTGATGGAGAAGGCGCCCGCGCGCCAGCTCACTTCGGCTTCCACGCCCTTGGCGTCGAAGTTCGCACCGCGGTAGGTCTGGGTGGTGGCCTCGAAGCCTGCGTCCTCACGGGTCTTCGCTGAGAACACGGTGATGAAGGAGCTCAACTTGCCCGTGCGGTTCTTGAGGCCCAACTCGATCTGGTCGGTCTTGCCGAGCAGGCCGATACCGCGGTCCGGCGCCTGCAGCGAGGCGCCAGTGCTGGTGCGAGCAAACAAGGCCGTGTCCTTGTTGAGGCGGTAGTTCACGCCCAACGAGCCGCTGGTGACGTCACGGGTGTTGTTGACCGTCGTGCGCTTGGCTGGATCCCAGCCCGCGGCCGTGCCCTCGTTGCGCGTGCCGGTGGTCTTGAACTCGTCGCGGCGCATGCTGGCGTCGATGCTCAAGGGGCCCTGGTCCCAGGTCACGGCGGCGTAAGGCGCGGTCACCGTCACGTCGTAGTGGTAGGTGAAGTAGCAGCATCCACCCCAGATGTTCTCGCCCACCGAAGCGGTGGTGACCTTGCCGGTGTTGTCCAGCAGGCGGGCACCGTCGCCCTTGAGCTCGACGTTGAAACGGTTGAAGCGCCAGGTGGCACCGTCGGCCTGGCGGCCGTTGAACAGGCCACCGGTCAGCGTGACGCGCGACTGGCCATCCAGCTTGATCGACTTCTGCAGCTTCAGGTCGTTGAGGGTGTTGCCGAAATCATCCAGCGAGGTATTGAAGGTGTGACCCACAAACACGGGCGTGGTGCCGGTGTAGCCGCCATCCTTGACCGCACCAGCCGGGCCGGCGGCGGGGAAGAGGCCGAAGAAGCGGCCGCTGTTCTCTGCACGGCGGAACTTGTTGGTCACCGTCAGGTCGCCGGCGAGCTTGACTTGCGCTTCCAGACCGAAGGCCGTGCTCTTGACCGCCAGGCCGTGGGCTGGGTTGACGTTGACCAGGTTGCCGTTCAGGTCACGGGTGATGTCGGACGGGAAGTTGCTGTTGATGAAGAAGGCGGTGCGCGGGTCGATCCCGGGCAGCTGCACGATGTTGTTGCCGCTCAAGCCCACGGGCACCGGCAGGTAGGTGGGGGTCTTGTCGTTCAGGCTCTTGAAGGAGGCGCGGATGTAGCCGCCCTCGAAGGTCTTGGTGAGGCTGGCGCGCAGTTGGCCGCCGTTTTCCACGTTGACGTCGGTGTTGCGCGAGCCCTCGCCCACACGGTTGAAACCACCGATCTGGAAGGTCAGGCCTTGGCCGAGCGAGCCGCCATAGGTGAAGTCGATACGGTTCTGCCTGTGGTCCAGACCCAGCGAGTAGCCGATGGCGCCGCCGGGCACGCGGCCGGTCTTGGACAGGAAGTTGACGATGGCCGCGGGCGAGTTGGTGGAGGTGGTGCCGGCCGAGCCGCCGCGGATCGCATCCAGCGAGTCGGTGAAGTAGTCCGTGCGCGTGAACATGTCGGGCGTGGCGAACGCCGCGTCGCCGATCAGGAGCACGGGCAGGCCGTCCTCATGGATGGACACATAACGCGAGCCGCCAGCGGAGATCGGCACACCGCGGGCCGTGATGTTGGCGTTGCCTTCACCGCCACTGGACTCTGAGCGCAGGCCGGGAATCGAGCGCAGCACCTCGGCGGCGCTGACGGCGCCTGACTTGACCAGTTGCTCGCTGTCCAGCGTGGAGACCGACACCGACTGCTCCATCTTGGAGCGGGCCACGGAAGTGCCGGTGACGATGATGGTGTCCAGCTTCAGGCCGTCGCCTGCAGGCGCGGGCGCGCTGGCTTGTGCAAAGGCGGCGCCCGCCTGCAACAGGGCGATCGTGGCGGCCACCGCCACGGGGCGGCGAATCAACTTCATGTGCATGAGCTTGTCTCCGGGAAGGACGAGGGGATGGGGGTGAGTACGGGATCGGACTCTAATTTTAATGCAATCGATTGAAATTAAGTGCTTACCCTAGTATGAGAGGCACTTTGTGGAATTCACAACAAACCTTTGCAACGCGCCCTGACCGACAGCTGCCATGGACCATGCGGCTGCGGTCGAACTTGGGTGAAGCGCGGTCTCCCCATGCAAGAATCCAGCGCGATCCGGCTGCGCCTGTGTGGCCTGAAGCCTGCCCCCGCACCTCCAGCTCCATGGTCAAGAAGACCCTCTCCAGCCCCAAGACGACCGCGCCCGCCGGCAATGAGCGCATTCAGATGGCCGACGTGGCGCGTCTGGCCGGGGTCTCGGTGTCCACGGTGTCGCGTGCGCTGGCGGGCAGCACACTCATCAACGCCGAGACCCGCGAGCGCATCGTGGAGTTGGCGCGATCGGTGCACTACACCATCAATGCCGGTGCGCAGAACCTGCGCCTGCGCCAGAACCGCACCATCGGGCTGGTGATCCCGCTGGACACCCAACAGCGGCAGCACATCTCCGACCCCTTCTTCCTGAGCCTCATGGGCTCGATTGCCGACGCCGCCACCGACCGCGGCCACGACCTGCTGCTGTCGCGGGTGGATGCGCAGCAACTGGACCAGGCCGGCCAGTTGGTGGACACCGGACGGGCCACAGGGGTGCTGCTGATCGGCCAATGGGGCCACCACGACCAGCTCAACCAACTGGCGCGACGCGGCACCCCCATCGTGGTGTGGGGCGCGCGGCTGGAGGGGCAGTACTACTGCACCGTGGGCAGCGACAACGTGGAGGGAGGCCGGCTGGCCACCGAGCACCTGCTCGACCAAGGCTGCCGGCGCATTCTGTTCATTGGCGACACCTCTTTGCCCGAGGTGGCGCGCCGCCACGAGGGCTACCAGGCCGCGCTGCGGGCACGTGGACTGGCGCCCGAGCCTCAACTGCAGCTGTCAGCCCCGTTCGCCAGCGATCTGGCGCGCCCGATCATCGAGGAGCGTATCGGAACGGCCCCCGACTTCGACGGCGTGTTCGCCTGCTCGGACCTGCTGGCCATGACCGCCATCCACACACTCACCGCACGGGGCTGCCCGGTGCCTCTGGGCGTGAAGGTGGTGGGCTATGACGATGTGGAGCTGGCCCGGCTGCACCACCCCTCGCTCACCACGGTGCGTCAGTCCATCGGCGAAGCAGGCGCGGCGATGGTGGACGCGCTGCTGCGCAACCTGGCCGGAGAGACGGTGGCCTCGGTGGTGCTGCCCACCCGACTGATCGAGCGCGACAGCACGCGGCAGTGAACCTAGTGCTGCGGCCAGTGAAGCCACAGCACCTCATAGGCCGCCATCTGCAGCCCTTGATGCAAGGTCACATGCCGGCCGGTCAGAAGCTCATGGCCTGACGGCACCCCGCCAGAGAACACCACCGGGTGAAGGCTCTGCGCGTGCTCGCTGAAGCTCGCGAGCACCAACACCCGCTGCGCACCCTCGCCCCGCAGATAGCCCAGCACGTGCGGGCTGCCGCTGCGAAAGCCCACCAGCCGGCCACCGCCCAGCGCAGGCGTGGCGCGGCGCACCTCGATCAGGCGCCGCAGGCCGGCGTGCACGCGGCCCGGCACGCTGGCCGCATCGTGTCGCTGGGCGTAGCGGGCCTCATTGCGCCGCGGGCGGTGGACCCAGCGGCTGTCGTCGGCGCGCGCGGGGTCGTCGGCAAAGCCCAGGTCGTTGAGCGTGCCCACCTCATCGCCCAGGTAGATGAGCGGGATACCCCCCGTGGACAGCGCCACGCTGTGCAGCAGCAGGATGCGGGCCACCGCGTGCGGATCGTCCTGCTCCAGACCGCACAGCGAGGCGCAGGTGCCGCTGATGCGGCAGTCCCCAGTGGCGGGGTTGTCCTGGAAAGGCACGCCACGGGCAAAGCTGTCCGGAAAGCGGTTGACGTAGAACTGGTTGAGAAAGCGCCGGTGGTCAAAGCCCTGGATGCCCAGGCGCGCAGCGTCCTCGTCGGCAAAGGTCCAGCCGATGTCGTCATGGCTGCGCACGTAGTTGACCCAGGCCGTGCCCTCGGGCAGGTGATGACGCTCCTCCAGCGCCTGCTGCAGCATATTCACCTCGCGCGTGGCCAGCGAGTTCCACAACAGGGCCATCTGCAGCGGGTTGTAGGAGATCTGGCACTCGCCCGGGCCGATGTACTTCACGACGTCATCGGGATGGACGATGGCCTCGGACTTGAACAGCAGCCCCGGTGCAGCCATGCGCGCCATGGCGTTGAAGGCGCGGATGAGGTGGTGGGCCTCGGGCAGGTTCTCGCAGCTGGTGCCCAGCCGCTTCCAGATGAAGGCCACGGCGTCCATGCGCAGTACCTCGGCGCCCAGGTTGGCAATGGCCAGCATCTCGCCGGCCATGGCGTTGAACACGGCCGGGTTGGCGTAGTTCAGGTCCCACTGAAAGCTGTTGAAGGTGGTCCAGACCCAGCGGCCATCTTCCAGCTGCGTGAAGGCGCCGGGATGCTGGTCGGGGAAGATCTCACGCACCGTGCGGTCGTAGGCGTCGGGCAGCGTACGGTCGGGAAAGAGCAGGTAAAAGTCCTCGTAGCCTGCCTCGCCCGCCACACAGCGCTGTGCCCACTCGTGCTCGTTGCTGGTGTGGTTGAAGATGAAGTCCAGCACCAGGCTGATGCCCTGCCGCCGCAGGGCGGTGGCCAGCGCGCGCAGATCTGCCAACGTGCCCAGGGCGGGGTTGACCTCGCGGTAGCTGCTGACGGCGTAGCCGCCATCGCTGCGCTCCTGCGGGCACTTGAAGGGCGGCATCAGGTGCAGGTAGGTAGCACCGAGCTCCTTCAGGTAGGGGATCTGCGCTTTCACACCCTGCAGGTCACCCCAGTGCAGGTCGGCATAGCAGACGGCGCCCAGCATCTGCTCGGAGCTGAACCAGGAAGGATCAGCCTCGCGGCGGGCGTCCAGTCGCTTCAGGTCGGCCGGTCGGTCACGCCAGCCGCGCCAGGCCGTCTCCACCAGCATGTCCAGCACCTGCAGGAAGTCTTCGCGCTGCCCATACACCGGGGCCAGTTCCGCGGCGAGGGTGCCCAGGTGCCTGGACACCCGCTCCTGAAAAGCCGGCCAGTCGGGCCGCGCGGCAGCCCTGGGATGGCGCTTGAGCAGTGCGGCAGAGCAGTGGCCCAACAGCAGGGCCTGCTGGTGATCGGTCGTCAGCATCATCACGGAAGGGGGCACAAGCCTCAGGAATGGGCCGGCGCGCGGGCGTCTTCGGGGCCGCTCTCGGCGGCGGGCACCTTCACCCACAGCGTGGCCACGGCAGCAGCCAGCAACAGAGCGCCCGCCAGCAACAGCACGTTGCGTGGGTCACCGCCCAGCAGGGGCCGGTAGTACAGCGGCAGAGTCACGCTCTGGATCAGCATGGGGATCACGATGAACATGTTGAAGATGCCCATGTAGACCCCCGTGCGGTGCGCCGGGATGCTGCGGGCCAGCATGACGTAGGGGTTGCCCATGATGCTGGCCCAGCCCAGGCCGATGCCGATCATGGGGATGAACAGCAGGGCCTTGGAGTCGATCGAGGGGATGGCCAGCATGCCCAGCCCGGCCAGCACCAGGCACAGCGCATGCACCCGACCGGCACCGAAGCGCCGCGTGAACGGCACCATGGCAAACGCCGCCACAAACGCCACGGCGTTGTAGAAGCCGCCGAGCTGGCCGTTGTCCAGCACCGCATCACGAAAGCCCGTCGTCGTGGGGTCGGAGGAGCCGTACAGCGAGCGGGCGATGGCATAGACCACGTACTGCCAGTAGCAGATCATCCCGTACCACTGGAACAGCTTCATCAGCGCCAACTGCCGCATGGTCTTGGGCATGTCCATGATGGCGTCCCAGATCTCGCGCAAGGTGGCGCCAAAGCCCCGCTTCTGGGCCAGGATCTGCTCCCGCTGCTCCGGCGTGAGCGGCAATTCCGGCACGCGCCACATCGACCAGGCAATGGTGGCCGAGGACAGGAAGGCGCCGATCATGAAAGCGGCCATGGTGATCTGCGGGATGTGGTTGCCTCCCACCGCGTCCTTGTTCATGCCGAACCACACGAGCAGCGTGGGCGCCATGTAGGACAGGGTCTGCGCCAGCCCCGTGAAGGCGCTTTGCGTCAGAAAGCCGGCGGGCTGCTGGTGCTGGGGCAGTCGGTCGCTGACGTAGGCGCGGTAAGGCTCCATCGTCACGTTGTTGGCCGCGTCCAGGATCCACAGCAGGCTGGCGGCCATCCACAGCGCCGAGCTGTAGGGCATGGCGATCAGGCACAACGAACACAGCACCGCGCCGATGAAGAAGTACGGCGTACGCCGCCCCCAGCGCGAGGCCGTGCGGTCGCTCATGGCGCCGATGATGGGTTGCACCAACAGGCCCGTCACCGGCCCAGCCAGCGACAGCAGCGGAAGCGCCGCCTCGTCCGCACCCAGGTAGCTGTAGATCGGCCCCATGTTGCTCTGCTGCAGGCCGAAACTGAACTGCAGGCCGAGGAAGCCCACGTTCATCTGGATGATCTGGGACAGGCTAAGCGCCGGGCGGACGGGGGTGGAAGACATGGGGGCATCCAGGTGTGATCAGGCCAGTGGGCGGCAGCGTCAGCACGCAAACCGCAGAAAGCCCGCGCAGCGCAGGCGCGAGCCGGGGTCTTGCCGCAAGCCGCGATCCTAGCCGTTTGCAATCGATTGTAATTTCGGGTTTTCCCGGTCAAAGGCTCGATGAGGCTCGCGAGTTCGCAGACGATGGAGAAGGCTCCACTAGAGGCCACCCTTGGGGCTGGCACAGGACCTGCGTACAGTCGACAAAGGCCCCACGGCCCGCCCACTCGGAGTCCTCGCCATGCACACACCCCACCCTGACCAGGTCTACCCCAGCGACGCCAAGCCTGGGATGCACCGCATCGTCGTGGTCGGCGGCGGCGCGGGCGGGCTGGAACTGGTCACCCGCCTGGGCGACCGGCTGGGCAAGCGCGGGCGCGCGCACGTCACGCTGGTGGAGAAGACGCGCACCCATTTCTGGAAGCCGCACCTGCACGAGATCGCCGCGGGCAGCATCGACGTCCACGACCACGCTACGAACTACCTGGCCCAGTCGCACTGGCACGGGTTCCGCTACCGTACAGGGGCCATGGTCGGCCTGGACCGCGAGCGTCGCCTGGTCCACGTGGGGCCGGTACTCGACGAGGATGGGCAGCTCGTCACCCCGGGCTACAGCCGGGCCTACGACACCCTGGTCATCGCCGTGGGCAGCCAGACCAACGACTTCGGCACCCCTGGCGTGGCCGAGCACGCCATCTCGCTGGAGACGCCCGAGCAGGCGCAGCGCTTCCACCGCCGCCTGGTGAATGCCTGCCTGCGTGCCCACATGCAGCCTGGGCCCCTGCGGCCACCGCAGTTGCAGGTGGCCATCATCGGCGCCGGGGCCACGGGCGTGGAACTGGCGGCGGAGCTGCACAAGGCCACGCGCACGCTGGTGAGCTACGGGTTGGAGCGCATCGACCCGGAACGGGACATCCGCATCCACCTCATCGAGGCGGGGCCACGCATCCTGCCGGCCTTGCCCGAGCGCGTCTCGGGCGCCGCGTACCGCCTGCTGCAGGGCCTGGGGGTGCAGGTGCACACCCATGCCAAGGTGAGCGCGGTGCATGCCGACGGCGTGCAGATTGAAGGCGGCGCCTTCATCCCTGCCGAGCTCGTGGTCTGGGCGGCCGGCGTGAAGGCGCCGCCCTTCCTGCGCGACCTGGCCGGGCTGGAGACCAACCGACTGAACCAGCTGGTGGTCGGACCCACGCTGCAGACCACACGGGACGCGTCCATCTTCGCTATCGGCGACTGCGCCGCCGTGGCTTGGGACGGGCCCGGGGCCCGCGCCGGGCAGGTCCCCCCGCGAGCCCAGGCAGCGCACCAGCAGGCCTCGCACCTCGTGCGGCAACTCCAGCGCCGCCTGCGGGGCGCACCGCTCGAGCCCTGGCGCTACCGCGACTTCGGCTCGCTCGTCTCGCTCGGCCACTACTCCACGGTGGGCAACCTGATGGGCTCACTGGTCGGCGGCAACCTCTGGGTCGAGGGCCTGTTCGCCCGCGGCATGTACCTCTCGCTGTACAAGATGCACGAGCTCGCCCTGCACGGCTGGTGGAAGACCGCGCTGGGCTCGGCGGCGCGGCTGATCACCCGCCGCACCGAACCGCGGGTCAAGCTGCACTGACCTGGAGGCTTCAGGCGCCGAGCAGCGCCCGTGCCGCTGCCTGGTAGCGCTCCGCGGTGGCCTGCACCACCTCCGGCGGCAGCGCCGGGGCCGGCGCGGTCTTGTTCCAGGGCTGGCCATCCACCTGCGCCTGCTCCAGCCAGTCGCGCAGGTACTGCTTGTCGAAGCTGGGCGGATTGGCCCCTTCCTTCCATGATTCCAGCGGCCAGAAGCGCGAGGAATCCGGCGTCAGCACCTCGTCCATCAGCGTGAGCGTGCCCTGCTCGTCCAGGCCGAACTCGAACTTGGTGTCGGCAATCACGATGCCCCGGCTGAGCGCGTAAGCGGCCGCTTCCGAATACAGGCGCAGCGACACCTCGCGCACGCGGGCCGCCAGTTCGGGCCCCACGATCGCCGCCGCTTGCTCAAAGGAGATGTTCTCGTCATGCGCGCCCGCCTCGGCCTTGGTAGCCGGGGTGAAGATAGGCTCGGGCAGACGGCTGGCGTTGCGCAGCCCCGGGGGCAATTGAACGCCGCACACGGCGCCGCCTTCCTGGTACTCCTTCCAGCCCGAGCCGGCAAGGTAGCCTCGCACCACCGCCTCGATGGGCAGGGGTTTCAAGCGCTTGACCAGCATGGAGCGTCCGCGCACCTGGTCCACCTCGTCAGGCGCCACCACGCTCTCGGGCGCCTGGCCGGTCAGGTGATGCGGCACGATGTGCGAGAGCCGGTCGAACCAGAACAGCGCCACGCGTGTGAGCAGTTCACCCTTGCCCGGGATGGGCTCGCCCATGATCACGTCAAAGGCCGAGATGCGGTCACTGGCCACCATCAGCAGCCGGTCTGCGCCCGCGGCGTAGTTGTCACGCACCTTGCCGCGGGCGATCAGCGGCAGGCTGTTGAGGCGGGATTCGTGCAGGGCGGGGGTGGGCATGGGGTCGAAGGTGACGAAACGGCAAGGCGCGCAAGCGGGATTGTCCCCGCACCTGCGCGCCTTCTGTTCTGGACCACCGAAGTCCGTGCTGCGGCAGAAGCCGCAGCACCGCCCGCGGAACGCCGGTGAATGGGTGCGTCTACCGCTGGTGATGCACCTGCGCCTGCTCGTACACCGGCGTGGGAATGCCCTCGTAGCGCGCCTTCAACTGCAGGCCCATGAACTGCGAGTAGTGGCGGTTCTGGTGCAGGTTGCCGCCTTGCACCCACAGGTGCGGCACCTGGGTGGGCTTCCACATGTTGCGCAGCTCACCCTCCCAGGGGCCGGGGTCCTTGGGCGTGTCGGAGCCCAGGCCCCAGACCTTGCCCAGGCGGTTGGCCACCTCGGGCGAGATCAGGTCGGCCAGCCACTGGTTCATCGAGCCGTAGCCGGTGGCGTAGACGATGAGGTCGGCCTCCAGCTCGGTGCCGTCGGTGAGCACGACCGACTTGGGCTTGATTTGCGCAATGTTCACACCGCTCTTGAGCTTGACGCTGCCGTTGGCCACGAGCTCGGACGCGCCTACATCGATGTAGTAGCCCGAGCCGCGGCGCAGGTACTTCATGAACAGGCCCGAGCCGTCCACGCCAAAGTCCAGCAGGAAACCGGCCTTCTCCAGGCGGCTGTACAGGTCAGCGTCACGCTTCTTCATCTCCTCGTACACGGGGATGTGGAAGGTGTGCATGATCTTGTAGGGGACGCTGGCGAAGATCAAGTCAGCCTTGTGGTGGTCGATGCCGCTCTTGACTGCAGCTTCCGAGTACAGCCCGCCGAGTGCCAGCTCCATCAGCGACTCTGACGGTGCGATGTGGGTGGACGAGCGCTGGATCATGGTGGTGTCCACGCCCTCTTCCCACAGCGCGGCGCAGATGTCGTGCGCCGAGTTGTTGGAGCCCAGCACCACCGCCTTCTTGCCACGGTAGTTCTCGGCCCCGGGGAACTTGCTGGAGTGGAACTGGTCGCCCTCGAAGGTCTCGGCCCCGGCAATCTTGGGCACGTTGGGGTAGCCCGAGACGCCCAGCGCGATCACCAGCTCCTTGGGGCGCAGCGTCACCTCGCGGCCCTCGCGGTCCACGGTGATCTCCCACTCCTGGCGGGTCTCGTTGAAGGTGGCCTTCTTGCAGGTGGTGGAGCCCCAGTAGTTGAGCTCCATCACCTTGGTGTACATCTCCAGCCAGTCGCCAATCTTGTCCTTGGGCGCGAACACCGGCCAGTCGTCGGGGAAGGGCATGTACGGCAGGTGGTCGTACCACACCGGGTCATGCAGACACAGGCTCTTGTAGCGGTTGCGCCAGGAGTCACCCGGCCGGGGGTTCTTCTCGATGATGATGGCCGGCACGCCCAGCTTGCGCAGCCGCGCGCCCAGGATGATGCCGGCCTGGCCGCCGCCCACGATGACGACGTAAGGCTGCTTGGTGTAGCCGAGGGTGCGGGCCTCTTCCTCGCGCGATTCCTTCCAGGTCAGGCGGCCGCGGTGCGGGCCGTGCTCCACGCCTTTGGGCCGGGTCTCGCCGCGCGCCTCCTCGAAGCCCTTGAGCTCGGTCATGGTGGTCAGCAGGGTCCAGGCTTTGTCACCCTCGGACGTGCCCTTCAAGCGCAGGTGGCCCCGCCCGCGCGCCACCCCGGTCTCGAAGGTGAACCAGGCATCCACCAGGCCATCGGCCTCGGTGGCCTCGCCTTCCAGCGCAAAGTTGGAAGGCGCGGTGTCGGCCAGGCGCGCAGTCAGCATCTCGGCAATGGCGCCTTGGCCCTCTTGGGTGCGGATGTTCCAGGTGAAGGCCACCAGGTCACGCCAGTAGCAGTCGGCGTCGAACATCGCGGCGGCCTGCTGGGCCTGTCCGGCGGCCAGCGCTGCGCCAAAGTCGCCAAGCCAGCGAGCGGCGCGCTGGGACGGGGTTGAGTCGGTCATACAAGCATCTCCTCTTCGGTAGCGGCCACGACGCGGGCCGTTGCCGATCAAGAGATCAAGACGCGTGCCAGCCGAGGCGGCGCACGCAAGTGCTTGTCACTCCTTGAGAAGGCGTGGGCGACGCCGAGTTTGCCCGTATGTCACACCGTCACGTTCGGACGCCGCAAGGGTGTTACAGGTGTCACAGCTGTCACAGGCGTCACAGCCTGCCTGTCTGTCGAAGAGGCTCAGGCGGTCGACGCCGAGCGGCCGAGCCGCTACACAGGCTCAGGGCGCGCGGTGCGGCGGCACGATACCGGCGCGCTTCATGCGCCGGTACAGCGTCATGCGCGACAGGCCCATGCTGCGCGCCACCTCGCTGACGTTCCACTGCGCGGCGCGCAGGGCGTGGTGCAGTGCGTCCGCGCCGGCGCCGTGCCCGCCGTCGGCACGGAGCTCCATAGGTCGTCCTGCCGACCCTGCAGGGGCGGGAGAAGCCGCAGAAGGAATCGCGGAAGATTGCGCAGGCGTCGACGCGAAGGGCGCAGCCGACGCAGACCCTGCAGTCCACGCAGACGGTGCCGGCCCAAGCTCCGGCAGATCGTCCAGGCTGATCGGGCCTTCAGGGCACACGCTGGTGGCGAAGTCCAGCACGTTGCGCAACTCGCGCAGGTTGCCGGGCCAGGGGTGGGCCAACCGGCGCACGCGAGCCTCGGGCAGCAGCGTGCGCCCGCCCAGCAGGCGGCCGATCATGGCGGCCAGGTCGCTGCGCTGGCGCAGCGGCGGCAACTGGATCTGCGCGCCATTGAGGCGGTAGTACAGGTCGTCACGGAAGCGGCCTTCACGCACCAGCGTCTCCAGCGGCGCATGCGTCGCGGCGATGACGCGGATGTTCACGGGCACGGCGCGCGTGGCGCCCACGGGCAGCACCTCGCGCTCGGACAGCACCCGCAGCAGCCGCGCCTGCAGCGCCAGTGGCATGTCGCCAATCTCGTCCAGGAACAGCGTGCCGCCGTCGGCCTCCTGCACCAGGCCGCGCTTGCCCTTGGCCGATGCGCCCGAGAAGCTGCCGGGCAGGTAGCCGAAGAGCTCGCTCTCGATCAGCGCCTCGGGGATGGCGGCGCAGTTCACGGCCACAAAGGGGCGCTGGCGGCGCTCGCTGCTAGCGTGCACCGCCTTGGCGAAGACCTCCTTGCCGGAGCCGGTCTCACCCGTGATGAGCAGACTGATGGGCGAGTTGACCAGGCGCGCCACGCGCTCGATCTGACGGTTCAGCTGCGCGTCACCAGCGGACAGCGCCGCCATCGGCGCGGGCAGGCGCGGCGCGGTCGCACCCCGGGCAGCCGACGCCGGCACCGGGGGCGGCGTGGCGGAGAGGAACAGCAATTGACGGCCGCCCGCGTGCATGACAGCGCGCTGGTCCGAGGGCTGGGCTTGGACGAAGCGGCCGATCTGTTCGAAAGACACGCCGAACAGCGGCTCGAACCCATCGCCCAGCAGCGCCGCCTGGCCTTCGCGCCGCAGCGCGAGCTGCGCGGCGCGGTTGTGCCCCACCACGAGGCCGCCCGCATCCAGCGCCAGCAGGTATTCCGGCTGCACGTCCAGGAACTGCGGAGCGCGCGACAGGCGCAGCACCCAATCGCGCTGGTGGCGGTAGAGGAAGGCCGCGTTCTCGATGTCCTGGGCGTACAGCTTGACCAGCTGCAGCGCCAGGTGCTGGCTGTCCTTGGGCTGGGAGGAGCTGAGCTGCGAGATATCCAGCACCGCGCGCAGCCGGCCCGTGCTGTCGTGCACTGGGGCGCTGGTGCAGGTCAGAGGGATGTGGGTGGCGTCGAAGTGGTCGTCCAGATGCACCGTCAGCGCCTGACCGGTGGTGATGCAGGTGCCCACGCCGCAGGTGCCGGCGTGGTCCTCGCTCCAGTCGGCACCCAAGTACAGGCCCGCCTTGCGCAAGCTGGGCTCGAACACCAGGTCGCCCAGAAAGTCCACCGTGATGCCACGCGCATCCGTCAGCAGCACCACGTAGCCCAGGCCCGCCACCTTGGTGTAGAGCGATTCCAGCCCGTGCCGCGCGATGTGCAGAAAGGCCTCCATCTGGTCCTGGTGCTCGCGCAGGCGCGTCTGTGGCAGGATGATCGCCTCCTGCATGCGCGTGGGGTCCAGCCGGTGCTCCGTCACGCAGCGCAGCCAGGACTCGCGGATCAACTGCTCGTGCCGCGTCTGCAACGACTGCGGCCCGTGCGTGGCCAACCGAACCACATCGGCAATGTGCTGCTGCTGCGCGTGGTTCATATCGGCCGCCCCTGCAAGACTGGAGGGATGGATGATGAGGGCGGCTTCCAACCCCGGTCAAGCCGTCGGGAACCCTGATGGGGCGTACGGTCAAGCCGCGCTGGTGCTTATTGGTTTCGCAAAGCAGACACTCGTGGGATCGTCCCGATACGCGCCGTAGGGTTCTATGCGCCTGTACCCCACTGCCTCATACAGGGCGATGGCGGGGCCTTGCCTGTGGCCGGTCTCGAGCCTCAATTCGGAAAAGCCTTGCCGTGCCGCGTGCTGCTCGACCGCAGACAAGATGGCACGTCCGGCGCCTTGCCGCCTGGCCGACGCGCTGGTGAACATGCGCCTGACTTCCGAGCATCGGCCGCCCATCGGGTGATGTGCGCCCATGGCGACGGGATTGCCTTGTGCGTACGCGATGAAGTAGGCGCCTCGCGGTGGCGTGGGCCCATTGGTGGGCCATGGGTCACCTGGGCGGTGAAGTTCAGGGTACAGCCGCCTTGCTTCGATGGCCGCTTCGCACAGCAGCAGCAATGCATCAGGTCCTTGCGGATCTGCTTGCCGGATTTCGAGCTTCAAGAGTCCTCTCTACTTGTACGCGCGTCGTCACCGTGCGGAATGAGCAGCCCGACGGCTCGATCGACCAGCAAGGTCGGAAGTTTGGCGGCGTCAAGCGCAGCCGAAAGTCAAGCCAACGCCTCACGCACGACCTGCGGGTGCTTGCTGGCAATTCGGATCAATGCCTGTGCTGCACCCGATGGGCAGCGACGACCTTGCTCCCACTCCTGGAGCGTGCGCTTGGAGATACTCAAAGCCGCTGCGAACTCGGCTTGCGACATACCGGTACCATGCCGTGCCAACGCCACGTCGTTAGGTTTCACCTCAGTAGCTCGAGCAAAGTTGCGCGCCTTCATCTCGCGGACAGACTGAAGGAGCTTCAGCCCAAGCTCCTCACCGGCGCTTGTTCGCTTAGCCTGCTTGGTCGATGCCATCTTCGAGCTCCTTTCGGATCATGCGCAGAATGTGACCGGGAATCGTGTCCCGCTCGGACTTGGGATACACCAGAAGCATGCACAACTCACCAGCTGCAAGCCGCGTGAAGTAGATCACCCGAACTCCGTCCCGCTTGCTGCTACCGGGCCTTGCCCATCTGACCTTCCTACAGCCGCCACTGTCCTTGATGACCGCACCAGCATCGGGCTCGCTGGCTATCCATGCGAAGAACTCGAGACGCTCTTCGGTAGACCAGAACCGTCGAGCTTCAGCTACAAAAGTCGGCGTTTCGTAGATGGAGACCATGGTGAAATATACGTCAAAGACGTGCTTAGTCACAGCGGTGCGGGCCAAGCTGGCTGGCTACGCGTATCGTGAAGCTGACCGACGTGCGGCAGAGGGCGGCAGCCGGACTTGATTGAACTGAGGCCCGGGCGACGAAGGCTTTTACACGCCCGGCTGAGCGTAGGGTTGTCGCTGCGGGGTCTAGGGTTCAAAGGGCGTACCCTGGTGAAAGCGCATGACCCAGCCGTTGGGGCTCCGGTACCAGATCGAGCTACGGCGGGCGTACTCCATGACCCCGTCGTACTCCGCCGCCGAGTCGTATGTCAGCTGTACCGTATGTACATCAAGGACTCGAAAGCGGAGATTGGCCAGCGGCAACCTGGCAGCGATCGGTTGAGAGTCGATGCGAATCACTTGATCTCGACCATAGACGCGACCAGACCGTCCGAATTCAATGAAGTCTGAAGCGAAGCGTCTTTCCTGAAACGCCAAGTCAAAACGATAGGACTCCTTCCACATTGCTTCTTCGAGTTGCTGAAGCTCGGTCTGGTCAGCCAGCGAGAGGGGTAGTGTGTCCATGATGCTATTTATGCAGCCTAAAGTAGGCTCAGCGGCTCGCGAGGGCATGGCGCCAAGGGAAGGAACCCATCCGCGAATACTCCTCCTGCGCTGTACGGAAAAAAGTCAATCAACCGGCCCGTAGCCCGGGTGGCCCTTGACAGCCGGGCACTCGAACCTTGCAACGAAGATCTCCAGCGGGGTCAACTTGACCTGACCTGAATCGAGACTGTCTTCTCGCTGATCGGCCAGAGCGTCCCAAGCCGCTTCGGCACCGACATCAGTGTCCAGACTCGCGATCAATCTATCCAGCAGGCGCGCGCGATCCGTTGCGGAAAGGCGCAGCACCTGTGCCTGGAGAACCTCAAGTTCGATCGACATCAAGACCTCGGCAGGGCTGTTTCAAGCCCGAAGATTGCCACATGTGCCCACGCCGGTAAATCCGTGCACGATCAACTGTGGCACCCCGCGCTGGACCGTGCCATGCGGCCAAGGCAGCATGGTTGACCTGCAGGCCCACCACCTCTGCGCGGTGACCTGCACCCCCTGCCTACCGTACCCGCTTGTAGTTCGTATACCCGCCCGGCGGAGCGACATCGGGCTTCATGACCATCACGCCCCACGGGGGCACCGTCACGTGCAGCAAGGAGGCGTAGACCCGCACGCCGGCCTCGGTGGTGCCGGCCTGGCCCGAGGGCGTGAAGGTGCCCAGCAGGTCGATCATGGGAGAGCTGTCCATGAGCTTGGAGTTGGCCACGAGCACGGTCTCGGTCACCTCTTCCGGGTGCGGGTTGATGACGACAACGATGGCGTCGGCAGCGCGGTCGGTATGGCGCTCGAAGGCGAGCAGCCGGTTGGCGGTGCAGGCGCGGAAGTCGCCTACGCGCAAGGCGCGGTGCTCTCGGCGCAGGGCGATGAGGCGGCGGGTCCAGTCGAGTGCGGGGTGGCCCTGCGACACCAGGTCCCAGCGCATGGGGGCGCGCATCTCGGGGTCGTCGCCGCCGGGCATGTCCAGCTCGCTGCCGTAGTACAGGTTGGGCGAGCCCGGCAGCGTGAACTGCAGCACCTGCGCCACGCGCCGTGCGCGCTCATCGGGCAGGGTGGTGGCCAGGCGCGGCGTGTCGTGGTTGTCCAGGTAGATCCAGGACTTGAGCATGTTGTCCACACCGGCCTCGTCCACCATGCGCGTGATCATGCGCGTGGCCGTGGGCGCGTCCAGGCGGCCGTCGCACAGGCGCAGGATGATGTGGCGCAGCGTGAAGTGCATCACCCCGTCCACGGAAGGAAACCACTCCCGCGGATAGTTGGCCAGCTCGCCCACCACCAGCGAGCCCGGCTTCTCCTCATGCGCGGCGTTGGTGAGTTCCTCCAGGAAGTGAAAGCCGATGTCGAAGGCCACGTCCAGGCGCCAGCCGTCCACGCCGTCGCGCAGGTAGCTGCGCACCACGGAGTCGCGGCCCGCGTAGAGGTGCTCGCGCACCTCGGGGTGCTCCAGATTCAACTCGGGCAGGTTCTCGGCGCGCCACCAGGCGCGGGCGCCGCCGGGGAACTG
>CAISJH010000820.1 GCA_903885585.1 uncultured beta proteobacterium | reverse complement strand
CCAGGCCCACCGAGGGCTCGTCCATCAGCAGCAGGCGCGGGCGCGACATCAGCGCGCGCGCCACTGCCAGCATCTGCTGCTCCCCACCAGACAGCGTGCCAGCCAGCTGCGCCGTGCGCTCCAACAGGCGCGGAAAGCGCGCAAACATGGCGTCGATATCGCTGCGGATGCCCGCGGCGTCGCGGCGCTTGAAGGCGCCGGCCACCAGGTTCTCCTTCACGCTGAGCGAGGGGAACACCAGCCGGTTCTCTGGCACCAGCGCCATGCCGCGCGCGACGATCTGCGCCGGCGTCTTGCCCAGCAGTTCCTCGCCCTCGAGCTTGACCGACCCGCGCTGCGGCTTGAGCAACCCGGCCAGCGTGAGCATGAGGGTGGACTTGCCCGCGCCGTTCGGGCCGAGCAGGCAGGTGACTTCACCTGCGCGGGCCTTGAGCGACACGCCCTTGAGCGCCTCGATCCTGCCGTAGGAGGTGGCCAGGTCGGTGATCTCCAGCATGGGGGACTCGCGGATGAGGTTGAGGGAAGAGGAAGGCGGGTCGGTCAGGCCGTCAGGGACTCGGTGCCGAGGTAGGCGGCCCGCACCTGAGCGTCGGCCTGCACCTCACCGGGCGTGCCTTCGGCAATCTTGCGGCCGAAGTTCAGCACCGCCACGCGGTCGCAGACCTCCATGACGAGCTCCATGTGGTGCTCGATCAGCAAGATCGTGCGGCCCTGGTCGCGCAGGCTGCGGATGCGCTGGTCCAGGTCCTGGATCTCCTCGGCATTCATGCCTGCGGCCGGCTCGTCCAGCAACAACAGCGGGGCGCCCGAGGCCGCCGCGCGCAGCAGCTCCAGCCGCCGCTGCTCGCCAAACGCCAGGTTGCCGGCGAGCATGTCGCGCTTGTGGGCGAGGTCGCCAAACTCCAGCAGCGACTCGGCTTCCTCGCGTGCAGCACCCGCGCCTGACAGCCAACGCTGGCGAAAGCCCGCCCAGCCACGCTCGCGCACCACGCGGGCTGCCCACACGTTTTGCCAGACCGTCAGATGGCCGAAGAGACGGATGTTCTGGAACGTGCGCGCGATGCCGATCTCGCTGCGCTGGTGCGGCTCCATCGCCGTGATGTCGCGGCCCATGAAGCGCACCGTGCCGGCCGTGGGTCGGTACACCCCCGTGATCAGGTTGACGGTGGTGCTCTTGCCCGAGCCATTGGGGCCGATCAGGCCCAGGATCTCGCCCTGGCGCACCGTGAGGTCCAGGGTGTCGACGGCCTTGACGCCACCGAAGTGACGGCTCAAATTCTGCAGTTCAAGCATGGCGGGGAGCTCCCTCTGTGCTGGCGCCACCTGCCGGTTTGGACGTGTCGGATGTGCTGGACGTGCCGGATGTCCCGGACGGCGCAGTAGGAGCGCGGCGCTTTGACCCCCCCAGCCCACCGAGCCCCAGCGAGCGCGTGAGCAGTCCGCTGGGGCGCACCAGCATCACGACCAGGATCAGCACGCCGAACAACAGGCTGCGCCACTCGCCCAGGAAGCGCAGACCCTCCAGAAGGAAGCCCTGGATGAAGACCACGGCCAGCAGCGTGCCGGCCAGGCTGGACAGGCCGCCGAGGATGGGATACGCAATGGCAAACGTGGCCAGCAGGATGGAGAAGTTGTTGTGCTCGATGTGTGTGGCGTAGTGCGCGAAGACCCCTCCGCCCAGCCCGGCGATGGCGCCGCCGATGCCGAAGGCCGAGACCTTGGCCATCGTCAGGTTGATGCCGGCGCTTTGCGCGGCCAGCTCGTCCTCGCCCACGGCGCGCCAGATGGTGCCAATGCGGCAACGGTCCAGCGTCCACAGCAGCAGCAGCACTGCGGCCACCAAGGCCCAGATCAGCAGGTTCACCTCGAAGGTGGTCCACCCGTTGCTGGGAAAGTAGCGGATGCCGCCGAAGCCCAGGCTGCCGTCCGGCCCGGCCATGCCGCCGGGGGTGGACACGCGCCACTTGAGGTTGAAGAAGACCAGGCGCACGATCTCGGCAAAGGCCGTCGTGGCCACCACCAGCATCAGGCCCTTCACGCGCAGTGCCGGAAAGCCTACCGCCACAGCCACCAGCCCCGCCACCACCGAGCCGGTGCCCAGCGCCAGCGCCAGCGGCCAGTCCCACATGGTGGTGAGCATGCCCGCCACATAGGCGCCGATGGCGAAGAAGGCCCCTTGGGCCAGGCTCACCTGCCCGGTGTGCAGGACGCACCAGGCCGACAGGCCCAGCAAGGTGTGGATCCCGATGACCTGGGCCAGACCGAGGTAGAAGTCCATGTTGAAAACCTCCGGCCGAGTCAGTCACGCCCGCCAGGGGCGGCGAACAGGCCACCCGGGCGGAATACCAGGAAGACGAAGAGCAGCAGCATCACGTAGATGTCGCGCTCGCTCACGCCACGCAGGAACTGGAACAGGTTCTCCACACCGCCCACGATCAGCCCGGCGACGATGGCCCCCGGGATGCTGCCCAGGCCGCCGATGACCGTGACCACCAGGCCCTTGACCGTCAGCGGCAGGGTCATCAGCGGTGACAACACGCCAATGGCCGCGCCCGCCATCGCGCCGGCCGTGCCGCCCAACAGGCCGGCGACGACGAAGGTGCTGGCGTTGGTGGCGTTCACGCTCATGCCGCACAGCTGCGCGGCCACCGGTTGCTGGGCCACAGCGCGCGTGGCCAGGCCCAGACGCGTGCGCTTGAGCAACACCGTCAAGGCCACCATCGCCGCGCAACCCAGCAGGAAGACGAACAGCAGGTCACCGCGCAGGAAGAAGGCCCCGATCTCGAAGTTCGTGCCTGCAAACAGGCCGGGGTAGTTCTGCGGCATGCCGTAGGTCAGGTGCGAGATCAGCTCCTCCAGCGCCAGCAGCATGCCCACGGTGGACATCAGCGTGGCCAGCGGGTTGTTCAGCGGAATGAAACGGAAGCACACCAGGTACACCAGCCAGCCCAGCACGCCGCCGGCCAGCGCCGCGAAGGCGTAGACCACCGGCGCGGGCACCGCACTGACCACGATCAGCGACAGGTAGGCTGCACCGATGGAGGCTGCGGCGTAAGACAGGTTGATCTTGTGCATCACGCCGAAGATCAGCGTGAAGCCGATGCCGATCAGCGAGTAGGTGGTGCCGAAGAGCACACCATCGATGATCGACTGCGAGAAGTCGATCAGGTCCAGGAGGTCCATCGCTGCAAACCAGGGTGGGGGTGGGGCTCTCGCCGGGGGAAGACCCCCGGCGAGAGGATGAGCTGATGTGCCGGAGTTGCCTAAAGGGCGTCCGGGGCCTCAGGGCGCCGGCCGGTGCGCCACCGTCCAGCTGCCACCCTTGGCTTGCACGAAGAGGAAGGGCTTGATCGCCTCACGGTCGGCCGTGCGGCCCACCTTGCCCAGCAGCCCGGTGGTCTCCTTCATGGTGGCCAGGGCTTGGCGCATCTTCTGGCGATCCGCGGCCACGGTGTCGGGGCGGCCCATGATCTTGTGCTGCTCGATCAGTTCCTTGAGCGTGAAGACGTTCTCGAAGGCGGCGGCACTGTGCAGGTCCATGTTGTACTTGTTGTTGATCGCCTGCACGGCCAGGGCCGCCCTCTTGGCCTCTTCCGTCACGGGGGCGAAGCTGGTGGGGATGAGCAAGCCCTCAGCCTGCTGCGCGCAGCCCTGCAGCGTCTCCATGCTCGACGAGGAGGTCAGACCCACCACCAGCTTGGGCTTGACGTTCTGACGCGCCATCTCCTTGAGCACGCCGCAGGTGGTGAAGGGGTGGGCCGAGATGGCCACGATGTCGGCGCCAGCGCGCTTCATCTCGCGCACTTGGTTGGAGAAGTTGGTGTCGTTGAGCAGCCACTCGCTCTGGCCCTTGACCTCGATGCCCTGGGCGCCGGCCTGCGTCTTGATCACGCCGTAGGTGGCGTTGCTGTGGGCGAAGTCCTTCTCCACGCCGCCCCAGAAGGTCTTGAGATCGGGGCGCGTGGCCTTGATCCACTCGAAGACCGACTTGTACATGTTGGCTTCGCTGGGCACGTTGCGGAACGACCATTCGGAGATGGATGCCAGGCCGCCCTTGGCTGCCACGTCGGTGTACAGCGGGAACTGCAGGCCGGAGTCGGAGGTGTCGCCGGCCTTCTTCTGCAGGATGCCGAACACGGGCTCGGCCACGTTGGAGCAGGTGGGTCCGATGGCCACGACGGCGTCGTTCTGCGCGGCGATGCGGCGCAGGGCGTTGATGCCCTCCTCGGCGGTGCAGCGGTCGTCCAGGTACTCGATGACCAGGCGCGCCTTGCTGCCGTCGCCCATGGTCACGCCGCCGGCCTTGTTGATCTGGGCCGCAGCCGCCTGCATGGCTGCCTCGCTCTGCTGGCCAAAGATGCCCACCACGCCGCTCTTGGCGCCGAAGCCATAGATCTTGACGGTGCGCTCCTGGGCCAGGGCCGGCGCGGCCGCCAGCACAGCGGTGGCCGCAGCAGTGACCGATACGGCCCGCATCAGGGTTGACAGATGAAGTGACAGGCGCTGCATGGAGAGTCTCCTCAGGTTGATCGATGGGAGCGGACTGTGGCTCGGCAGCCTCGAGGCTGACAATTCCAAAGTCGTTCATGCTGTGTTGACGTGCAGGCAAGGGGGCCGCGCCCTGCGTTCACCTTCCGGCAAGGGAAGCGCTTTGATTTGCACAGTGTTGAATGCTGGTTTCGCGCAAAAGCAATTCCATCAGGACCCCGTGGTTTCCCACAATCCTTGAGAGTCCACCGCCGCGAAAGAACCCATGTCCGTGCCTGAAGACCGAACTGCAGCACCCCCATCCCGCCCACTGGACGGCGTGCTGGTGGTGGCGCTTGAGCAGGCCGTGGCCGCGCCCTACTGCAGCAGCCGGCTGGCTGACGCCGGGGCGCGGGTGATCAAGATCGAGCGCCCGGAAGGCGACTTCGCCCGTGGCTATGACCGTGCCGTGCACGGCGAGGCCTCGTACTGGGTGTGGATCAACCGCGGCAAGGAGTCCATCGCGCTGGACCTGAAGAAGGCCGAGGACCTGGACCTGCTGCAGCGCATGGTCGCCCAGGCCGATGTCTTCAT
>CAISJH010000819.1 GCA_903885585.1 uncultured beta proteobacterium | reverse complement strand
GCGTGGCGGTCGCCCTGCACCATCTGGGCATAGGCGCGCAGGCTGTCTGCACCATGTTGGCAGGTGGACATCTGCCAGGAAGACAGGAAGGAGCCCCGGTGAGCGGGCGCCATCGCCTCCACGGCACCCATCAGCACATCGGGGCGCATCAGCAGATAACGGCGTGGGCCGTCGCTGATGCGGCCGAAGGCCGGGTCCCAAGCCAGACGCTCGCGCAAAGCCTTGGCAGAGGCAGGCCTGCTCACGCTCTCTTCACGCACTTGTCACGCTCGCAGCTCAAGATCGGGCCTCACTTGCCCAGCAGCCACTGAGGCAGACCGGTGGCCACCTCCGGCACGGCCAGCACCAGGGCGATCATCAGCACGCCCATCACCACATAGGGCGTGACGGCGGCAAAGATCTCGCTCGTCGGGATCTCCTTCGGCGCCACGCTGCGCATGGTGAAGAGCAGCATGCCGAACGGCGGCGTCAGCAGCCCCAGTTGCATGCAGATCAGGTAGATCACGCCGAACCACAGCGGATCCCAGCCAAAGTGCAGCACCAGCGGCATGAAGAACGGCAGCGTGATCAGCATCATGCTGACCTGATCGACAAAGCAGCCCAGCAGCAGCAGGATGGCGATCATGCCGCCCAGCACCGCCCAGCCCGGCAGGCCGGAGCCTTGGATCATCGAGACCAGACCATTGGTGGCCCCCGAAAACGACAGGATCTGCGAGAAGGTGGTCGCGCCCAGGATGATGAACAGGATGACCCCGGAAATGGCCGTGGTGCCCATCAGCGCCTTGACCAGCGCTGCCCAGGTCAGGCTGCGGTAGAGCAGGCACACCAAGATGGTGGCTAACGCGCCCAGCGCGGCAGACTCCGTGGGCGTGGCCCAGCCGGCCGACATCGCCACGATGACCAGCAGAAAGATCATCACCAACGGCGTGACATGCACCACCAGCGGGCGCCAGCGCTCCCAGCCTTCTACGGGCTCACGCTCCGCCACCGGGGCCCATTCGGGCCGCCGCTTGGCCGTGAACACGATCCAGCCGATGAACATCACCGCCATCAGCAGGCCAGGCACCACGCCGGCGACCAACAGGCCGGAGATCGAGATGCTGGCCAGGCTGCCCAGCAGCACCGTCAGCGCCGAGGGCGGCACCAGCATGTCCACGCCGCCGATGCCCATGATCGGCCCCATGGCCAAGCGCGGGTGGTAGCCCCGCCGCAGCATCTCCGGCAGCAGTAGACCGCCCAGCAGCGCCGTGGTGGCCACGGTGGAGCCGGAGATGGCCGAGAACACCGTGCCGGCGACGATGGCCACGACAGCCAACCGGCCCGGCACGCCGCGTATGGCACGGTCAAAGGCGTCGATGGCCTTCATGGCCAGCCCGGTGTGGAACAGCACTTCACCCATCAGGATGAAGAACGGAATGGGGGTGAGCGAGAAGTTGGTCAGCGAGGCCACGCCGTTGCGAACCACCTGCATCGACCCCGCTTCACCGCCGAGATAGACCACGGCCCCCACGAGATTGATGGCCAGGAAGGCAAAGCCTGCCGGCAGCCCCACCAGCAGCAGGACTGACAGCAGCCCGAACAGCATCAACAAGCTTTGCCACCAGGTCATGCCCGCTCCTCAGACGCAGTGGGCGCGCCGGCCGGGCCGGTGGTCTCCTCCAGCAAGCCCGAGGGCCGCCAGACCCGTCGCGCGCACTCCAGCGCCAGCAGCGCAAAACAGAGGGGTACCGGCACGTACAACCACCACTCGGGGAACACCAGCGCCTTCATCACCAGGCTGCCCGCCTGACGGCTGTCGGCCAGCATGCGCCAGGCGTACCAGGCCATCAGCAGGCTGACCACCAGGCCCAGCGCCGAGGCGGCACGGTCCACGTGGCGCTGCGCGGGCCCGGACAGCAGGGCCCCCAGGATGTCCAGGCGCACATGCTGGTTGCGCCACAACAGCCAGGGCGCAGCCGCCAGCGTGGCCACCGGCAGCGCGTACTCCGTCACCTCATTGACCCAGGTGAAGGGCACCCAGCCGACATTGCGGCCCACCACATCCACACACACCAGCAGCGTGATGGCGCCCACCGTGGCGGCAGCCACGGCACCACAGGCCTTCATCAGGCCCGCGTAGAGCCGCTTCAGCATTCCCCCAAACTCCTCGTTCAAGGTGCCATCAACTGGCGCAGGCGCGGGCCATGGACCGGGCTGGCCTTGATGACGCCCTCCCAACCTGCCTCCAAAGACAGCTTGAGCATCCTGTCGGCCTCGGCCTTGGGCAACTGGATCACCTGGATGCCGGAATCTGCCTGGCGCTTGATGTCGGCCGCGGCATCCTTGCCAGCCATGTCGACGTTCTTGGCCTCCAGCCAGGCGACCTGCCGGTTCATAAAGTCACGCTGTGCCGGGGTGAGGGAGTTCCACGTCTTGGCACTGAAGATCACGCCCAGCTCGATGTTGTAGAAGCCCGGGTCCACGCGGAACTTGGTCTTTTCATGCCAGCCCAGGTCAAAGATGCCCAGCAGCGGCCAGCCGTAGCCGTCCACCACACCACGGTCCAGCGCGGTGTAGACCTCGCCTGGGGCCACCTGCATGACCGAGGCGCCCATCCGCGTGAAGAACTCGCGGTAGATGGGCGCGATACGGATCTTCAGACCCGACAAATCGGCCTTGTCGACGCGCTTGTTGAGATAGATGTGATACGGCACACCGTCACCCGTGCGGGCGTAGTAGTACAGGCCCTTTTCCATCATCATCTGGTTGAGCACATCCACCGTGCCGTTGCGGCGCATCTCAGCCCAGGAGACCGTGGCGTAGTTCAGGGCCAGACTCTCAGGAGACACCCCCGCCACGAAGGAGGTGGTGGTGTTGGCCAGGTCCACCACGCTGTTGCGCAGCGCAGCGCCCTGCTCCATGGTCGGGATGGCCTTGGGGCCGCCCAGGTAGTTGATCTGGACAACGCCCTTGCCTTCGTCATTGACCTTCTTGACGAAGGCTTCGAAGTTCTTCGCGTAGTAGGTGCCTTCCTGGAAGGCGTTGACGGCCTTGAGCGTGACCTGCTGGGCCAGCGCCGGGGCGGCGGCCATCGGGGCCAGCACGGCGGCCGCCAGGGCAGCCAGGGAACGACGGGTCAGGGACATGGTGAGAACTCCTTCACGTGGATCGGACAGGAACACCGGGGTGGCCATCGGAACCTTGAATCAAGGCACTTCCGGACCCTCAGGACAGGGTGGTGGCCGCAGGCGGCCGGTACAGCCCGGCATGCCTGAGCATGCCGAGGGTTCGGGACAGGACGTCACGGCGGTAGGCCGCCACGTCCTCGGATGGGTGGTCAAAGAAGCCGCCGCCGGTCTTCAGGCCGAGCCGGCCTTCAGCCACCATGCGGTCGATGATGGCCGGGGCCCGGTAGCGCTGTGCGTCCACGCTGGCCGACATCTCGCGGCTGGCGTGGTGAAGGATGTCGGCACCGCCGAAGTCGATGAACTCCACCACGCCCAGGGCCGCAAAGCGCAGGCCCAGACCGTAGCGCGTGGCGCGGTCGATCTCCTCGGCCGTCGCCGCACCCTCTTCGACCATGCGCGCCGCCTCGTTCATGACCAGGGCCTGCAGGCGGGGCACGATATAGCCGGGCGTGGGCCCGCAAACCACGGGCAGCTTGCCGATGCTCTCCAGGATCTCGCGCGTGCGGGCCAGCGCATCCGCCGAAGTGCCCGGGTGGGTGGACAACTCCACCACCGGAAT
>CAISJH010000818.1 GCA_903885585.1 uncultured beta proteobacterium | reverse complement strand
GTGCCTGGGCCGAACATCTGGCGGTAGTCCATTTCCTGGAAGGCCTCGCGGTCGCGCTGGTCGCTGGCCACCTGGCCAACGAACAGGATCATGGGCGTGGAGTCCTGCAGCGCGGTGTGCACCCCGATGCTGGCGTTGGTGGCGCCTGGCCCGCGTGTGACGAAACAGATCCCGGGCCGCCCGCTCAGCTTGCCCTGGGCCTCCGCCATGAAGGCGGCACCGCCCTCTTGCCGGCAGGCGATGAAGCGGATGTGGTCACGGTGTTCGTGAAAGCCGTCCAGCACCGCCAGGTAGCTCTCGCCGGGCACACCGAAGCAGGTGTCCACCCCCTGTGTCACCAGGGCCTCGACCAGTGCGTGGCCAGCCATGCGAGAGGGCCGAGCCGCAAGACCCGAGCCCGTGGAGATGGAGGCGGACGGAGGCGTGGCAGGGTTCATCTTCAATCCTTGTGTCTTCAAAGGGGGTGACAGTGATGGTCAGGCCTACTTCAAGCGGCGGCTCACCAAGGCGGCCGCCAGCACACCCAGCATCCACGCCACCGCGGCACCGATGAAGACGCCCGAAGGGTGGCCGCGGTCCAGCAGCCATCCGAACAGCGGAGCTGAGAAAGCAGACCCAGCGTCCAACCCGGAGTACACCGTGCCGTAGACACGCCCTGTAGCGCCCGGCGGCGCGGCCCGTCGGATGAGCATGTCCCGCGAAGGCCCTGCAAGGCCCTGGCCCAAACCCGCCAGTATGCAAAGGGCTGCAGCCGTGGCCCCCGCGACCGCGCCCGAGGCCACCATCGCCATCAGCAACGCTGACAGCGACATCGCCAGGCCGATGGTGAGTTCCAGACGGCGCACATGCGCCGACAGAAAACCACCTATCACCATCCCCAACGCGCCCAGCAAAGTGAATCCCGTAACCACCGTCGCGGACACGGTCAGTGGCAGGCCGTACAGCGCCTGCAAGGCAGGCCCGGCGAAGGTCTGGATGGCAACCAGCGCAGCCGTGATACAGAAGAAGAAGCAGAAGCACAGCCACAAGACCGGCAGCCTGAGAAACGCGAGCTGGTGGGCGGGCTCCAGCACGGCTGTCGTGTGCCCGCCCGGTGGCGGGTTCGCCTCAACTTGCGCAGTGATGGCGTTGAGCGGTGCGCGCGCGGGTGGTGGGTCCTCCAGGGCGTCGCGCTGCAAAAGCACCAGCAGCCAAACGGCACCTGCCAGCAAGGCAGCCCCCAGATAGGCCACCCTCCAGGAACCGCACAATGTCGATATCCCCACCAGGAATACCGGCGCAGCCGCCCAGCCCAGGTTGCCGCTGATGCCGTGTGCAGAAAAGGCATGGCCCAGTCGGGCGGCCGAGACACGTTTATTCAGAATGGTGAAGTCAGCCGGGTGAAAAGGCGCGTTGCCCAACCCGAGCAGCACGGCCGCCACCGCAAGGCTGAAGTAGCCCTGCGCACTGGCCACCACCAAGGCCGCAGCAACAAAACAGGCCAGAGCGGCGTGGAGCACCGGCCTGGCGCCCACCCTGTCCACCACGAAGCCAGCCAGCGCCTGCCCACAGCCCGACACCACAAAGAACACCGACATCAGCAAGCCGAGCTGCGAGTAGCTCAGGCCGAACTCCTGGATGAAGGCCGGGAACAGCGGCGGCAAAAGCAGGTGGAAAAAGTGCGAAGTCGCATGCGCCACCCCCACCACGCCAATGGTGCGGGCGTCCTGCTGCCAGGGAACAGCGATGAGCGCGGGAGTGGCAGTAGACACGGCGAAAGCAGAAGTGGGCGGGTAACGCTGCCCCGGCGCCGAAAGATTTCAGTGCCGGGTTCGCTCCGCATTCTCCGCCAGGGGCGATCTTGTCGCTGGCCCGGCCCTGGTCCACCGCGTTTCAGTGCACCACGCGCTCGAAGGAGAACTCTCCCTCGGACAAATCCACCGGAATCACGTCCTTGGGACCGAACCGCCCCTGCAGGATGAGCTTGGCCACGGGGTTCTCGATGCGCTGCTGGATGGCACGCTTGAGCGGCCGGGCACCGAACACCGGATCGAAGCCCACCTTGGCCAGTTCGGCCAGGGCAGCGGGCGACACCTCCAGCTGCATGTCCATCTTGGCCAGCCGCGCCTCCAGCGCCTTGAGCTGGATCCTGGCAATCGAAGCGATGTGGGCTGCGTCCAGCGCGTGGAACACCACCGTCTCGTCGATGCGGTTGAGGAACTCCGGCCGGAAATGCTGCTTGACCTCCACCCACACCGCATCGCGGATGGCCGCGCTGTCCTGTCCAGCCATCTGCATGATCTGGTGTGACCCCAGGTTGCTGGTCATCACGATGACGGTGTTCTTGAAGTCCACGGTCCGCCCCTGCCCGTCGGTCAGGCGCCCATCGTCCAGCACCT
>CAISJH010000817.1 GCA_903885585.1 uncultured beta proteobacterium | reverse complement strand
CGTCGTGCTCGGCGGCCAGTCCGGCCATCACCTGCACGATGCGGGGGTCCTTGGCGCGGGCCAGCTTCTCCACCTTCTCCAGCAGCGCCACCTTGGCCGTGCTGTCCAGCGTGGCGATGGGGTCGGCCGGGGCGTACAGCAGCCGGCTGCCAGCCACCTTGGTGGCTTTATCCACCTTGATGCGGCGGGTCTGGCCGGCCGCGGCGATGGTGCGTACGGTGCGTGCGGCGTCCATCAACGAGGCCTCGGACAGGTCGTCAGAGTAGGCAAACGCCGTCTTCTCGCCGGCCACGGCGCGCACGCCCACGCCCTGGTCGATGCTGAAGCTGCCGCTCTTGACGATGCCTTCCTCCAGGCTCCAACCCTCGTGGCGCGTGGTCTGGAAGTACAGGTCGGCGTCGTCGATGCGGTGCTGTGAGATCAGGCCCAGGGCCTGCTGCAGTGTGGCCTCGGTCAGGCCGAAGGGCTCGAGCATCAGCGCCTGCGCCGTGGCCAGGCGTTCGATGGTGGGTTCGCGGGAGATCATGGGCGGGCCTTTGTCGGACGCTTGTGGGTCGGGGTTTGGAACAGGGGCGGTTTGGGGCAATGATGCATCAGCCCGGGCCCGCAGGGCCAGAGGAGGGTGTTGGGCTGCCGGCATCGTTGCGCAGCGCCAAGGCTGCTTCATACAGTGCGTTGCGCGGGGCGCCGGTGATCGTGGCCGCCAGACCCACCGCCTGCTTCACCGGAAGCTCGGCCAGCAGGGCCCGCAAGACCTTCATCACCTCGCCGGGCAGACCCTCGTCACGCGCCGCTTCGGGGGCCAGCGCGTGGACGACGAGCACGAACTCCCCACGTGCGCGGTGGGGGTCGGCCGCCAGCCAGGCGGGCAACTCGGCGGCGGGCAGCGTGACCACGGTCTCGAACTGCTTGGTCAACTCGCGGCACAGCGTCACCTCCCGCCCCGCCAGGCCTTCGGCCAGCGCCGCGAGCAGGTTCTCGATGCGGTGCGGCGCTTCGAACAACACCTGCTGGTCGGCACAGGCTGCCACAGCCTGCAGCGCCGCGCGCCGCTCGGCCCCCTTGGCGGGCAGGAAACCCACGAAGCGAAAGCCCTGCGCGCGCCCATCGCCGGCCACGCTGACGGCCGTCACGGCGCTGCTGGCGCCGGGGATGGGCACCGCGCGCAGGCCGGCCTGGCGCACGGCCGCCACCAACGCAGCCCCGGGGTCGGAGATGGCAGGGGTGCCCGCATCGCTGACATAGGCCACCCGTCGGCCCTCGCTCAGCAGACTGACGATACGGACTGCGGCCGAACTCTCGTTGTGCTCATGCAGCGCGAGCAGGGGTTTGTCCAGGCCCAGGTGGCGCAGCAAGGCGCCGGTGTGTCGCGTGTCCTCGCAGGCGATGGTGTCCGCCAGGGCCAGCACATGCAGGGCGCGCAGGCTCAGGTCGGCGAGGTTGCCGATGGGTGTGGCCACCACGTACAGCGTGCCTGCCGGATACTGCTGGGCACCTGCGGCCAGGGCGGCCGCATGCAGCAGGGTGGGGGCGTCTATGGTCAAGAGGTGGGGCGCAGTGGGCAGCTCGGGTGAGGCCGGAAGCCTGGCCGAGACGCAGGCCCTGCTGCATCTCCAACAGGCCGGGCTGCGCCTCG
>CAISJH010000816.1 GCA_903885585.1 uncultured beta proteobacterium | reverse complement strand
GGCCGCCGATGTCGCGCTCACGCAACGCGCCGGCCGCCGGGCCCCCTGGAGCCACCGCCCCCCTTGCGGTCCGTTCTCTGCGGCCCGGGCCGTGCGCGGTGGCTGCCGGGGCGCCCAGGCAAGGCCCGTGGCCGAGACACGTCGGCCAGCAGCAAGACGCTGCGCACCAGGTCTTCCACGGCTTCGGCCAGGGTGGCCGGGGGCTCCAGGGTCTCGATCAGCGCCAGCAGTTCGTCGGCATCTTCCAGGTCGTCCGGGTCAAAGGCGGCGTACAGCACGGCCAGGGGCTCCAGCAGACCGGGATGATCCAGCGCCATCAGACCGTCGAAGTGGTCCATCGCGGCTGCAAAGCCTGCCACCCAGGGCAGGGTGAGGTCCGACGGGGCCAGGTCTTCGTCGTCGACTTCGAACACCCAGGGGTCAAACCATTGGCGCTGGGCGATGGCGCGGTCGAGCTCGGCGTGCCGGCGCTGCGCGAGCAGGGCCAGCCGCTCGGCCTGCGGGCCTGGCGGCAGGGCCTGGCCCTCCACATCGCCCACCCAGCGCAGCCATTGCGCAGCGGGCACGGGCCGGGGCTGCAGCAGCACGCCGCACAGATAGCCGTCCAGCGCGCTGATGTCCAGCGGCTCCAGCGGGCCGGGCAGGCTGTCGAGCAGCTGCTCCAACTCGCTCACTTCATCATCGGACAGGGGGGTGGCATGGTTCATGGCCACATTCTCCGGCGCATTCCTCGGTGATGGGACTTGTCTAGACTCTGCCCCTTCGCTCGCTATCCACCCCTTCACTTCCAGACACAGGAGACCCTCCATGGGCGCGCCTCAACCCTTCACCTCGACCGCCGACATCGGCCACTGGATCGCCGGCGCCCACACGGCGGGCTCTGCCGGCACTGGGGGGCGGACCCAGACCGTCTGGAACCCGGCCACCGGCCAGGCCGCGCGGCGCGTGCTGTTGGGCACCGAGGCGGACGTGACCGCCGCCGTCGCCGCGGCCCAGGCGGCGCAGCCGGCCTGGGCTGACACGCCGCCCATCCGTCGCGCGCGCGTGATCAATGCCTTCCTTGCGCTGCTCAACCAGCATCGCGACACCCTGGCGGCCATGATCACCGCCGAGCACGGCAAGGTCTTCACCGACGCGCAGGGCGAGGTCATGCGTGGCATCGACATCGTGGAGTTCGCCTGCGGCATTCCGCAGCTGCTCAAGGGCGACTACACCGACCAGGTCTCCACCGGCATCGACAACTGGACGCTGCGCCAGCCCCTGGGCGTGGTGGCGGGCATCACCCCCTTCAACTTCCCCTGCATGGTGCCGTGCTGGATGTTCCCGGTGGCGCTGGCCTGCGGCAACGCCTTCATCCTCAAGCCCAGCGAGCGCGACCCGAGCCCGGCCCTCTTCATGGCCGAGCTGCTCAAGCAGGCGGGCCTGCCTGACGGCTTGTTCAGTGTGGTGCAGGGCGACAAGGTGGTGGTTGACGCGCTGCTGACCCACCCGGACGTCAAGTCCGTGTCCTTCGTGGGCTCCACGCCCATTGCCCAGTACATCTACGAGACCGGCGCGCACCACGGCAAGCGCGTGCAGGCGCTGGGCGGCGCCAAGAACCATATGGTGGTGATGCCCGATGCCGACCTGGACCAGGCGGTGGACGCGCTGATCGGGGCGGGTTACGGCTCGGCCGGCGAGCGCTGCATGGCCATCAGCGTGGCCGTGTTGGTGGGTGATGTGGGCGAGCGCATCGTGCCGATGCTGGCCGAGCGGGCCAAGGCGCTGAAGGTGAAGAACGGCATGGAGCTCGACGCCGAGATGGG
>CAISJH010000815.1 GCA_903885585.1 uncultured beta proteobacterium | reverse complement strand
GCTCGCTGGCGAAGGCGCCGCTGCGCTGGCCCTGCAGTTCGCCACCGGCCAGCACGGTGCCGCCGCCGGCTGCTCCGCTCACGTCAATCAGCAGGCCCTCGCCCAGGCGCACCTCGCGCCCGATGAGGCGCACGCGGCCTCCCGTGCCTGCGGCGCCACCGGCCAGGGCGTGGCGCGGGTCTGGGCGAGGCAGGGGGGATTCCGGTGTGGGAGCGGGGGTGGGTTGAAGTGAGTCACCAGCTCGGCGTGGGCCACCCGGACCGGACAGGCCGGAAAGGCGGGATAGGCCTGACAGGCCCCTGCCGCTTGTGTCTGCGTTCTGTGCCGCCGCCCATGCGGTGTCTTCGCCGCTGGCCTCGGCCCACGCATGGCCGCTGGTGGACGCTCCGGTGGGCGTCGTTGCAGCGGTCGCACCCGCAGCCGCCGCCTCGCCGCCGGGCTGTCCCAGGCGCGGCCCCGCGCCCGGCTGGGTGCCCGTGACTTGCAGAACGCCCGAGTTCAAAGGGGCGCGGCCGGCGGTTGCGGTGCCACCCAGCCCCGTTGCAGGACCACCTGCCTTGGTCGCAGTGGCCGATGAGCCCGTTGAGTCGGCCGTCCATGTGACCGCCATGCCCGTTGAACCGCTCAGGGCAGACCCGCGAGACACCACGCCCGCTCCCCCTGCACCCGCGTCCATCGATGCCGGCAGCACCACAGCGGCTGCGGGCAGACCTACGGCCTCGATCCGCCCCTGCAGGCTCACCTGCTCGGTGCCCGAGATTTCGATCTCACCGCCCTTGATGCGGCCCAGCGCATCGCGCCCTTGCGCGATCATCCGGCCCGAAGGTGTCTGCTCCACCCGTTGCTGGGCCTTGAGCACGATGCGCCCGTCTTCGCCCACCACGGCGGTGGTGGCTTGCAGCAGGCCGGCGTTCTTGACGTTCTGGCCGTACAGGCCGATGCGCCGGGCCACCACCTCGCCCAGGTTGATGGCGTTGCCGGCTGGCGCGCTGACCTCCCAGGACACCTCGGGCGCCCGAGGATTGACCAGCGTGACCTTGTGGCCCGCGGCCAGCAGCACCTCGCCCTCGGGCGAATGGATGAGGCCTGAGTTCTCTACCTGCGGCGCTACAAGGTAGACAAACCCCCCGGGTGCGGTGCGGATCGAGCCTTCGTTGCTGACCTTGCCGGGGAGGGCGCTGCCGCCCAGGCCGTTGGCGCCTGCGCCCACCTCCCCAAAGCGCAGTCTTCCGGCCCTGAAGTCCTCGTCCGACAGCTTGAGCGTGGAGATGACCAGCGCGCCCACATCCACCTGCGCGCCCTTGCCGAAGGCCACGCCGCTGGGGTTGATGAGGTAAACCTGTCCGTTGGATTGCAAGTTGCCCAGGATCTGGCTGGGGTTGCCGCCCAGCACCCGGTTGAGCACCTGGCTGGAACTGCTGGGCTGGACGAAGCGGGTGGTCTCGTCGGCGCCGATGTTGAACTGCTGCCAGTTGATGACCGCGCCGTTGCTGTTGGTGACGGTGAGCGTCTTGCCGTCGGACTTGAAGCTGGCCGTGCCTTGAACCACCTGGGCGCTTTGGGGGTTGGCCAGCAGGCCGGATGGGGCGCCGACCGCGGCCAGCGCGGCGGCCATCAGGTGCAGGCGCAAGGGGCTGGCATGCTGGCCTGCAGCACTCAGAGACGGCCGCCGAGCCGCCGCACGGCGCTGCTGGCGCGACAGGGCAGGCCGGCTCTCCAGCGCGGCCAGCAGCGCATCCAGCAGGCGGTGGTAGAGGTTGCGCTCGTCCACGGGCTGCCTCAGTTCAGAAGGCGTAAGCCAGGGACACATGCACGAAGTGCTCTCCCGGCGCGGCCAGCCCGTCGCCCCGGGCGACCACGCCCGCATCAGCCCGCAGGCTGGCTTGCCCGCGCCATGCCAGACGCAGACCGGCGCCCGCGGCCGAGAGCGTGGTGCGCACCTTCTCCGCTGCCTGCGGCTTGTTGCGGCGCACCTCACCGGCCTCGGCAAAGGCCTGCCAGCCCCAGCTCAGGCCTTGCGCCGGTCCAGTTTTCAGGGCCTTCATGGTCGACTGCAGCTCCAGGCCCAGCCGGTGCCCCATGTCGCCTGAGGCGACGCGCCCGTTGAAGCCGCGGATGGAGCCCTCACCGCCGATGCCGAACTGCTCGGCCGCCACCAGGGCGTCTTCCGTCCACTGACCGCTCCACTGCACCAGCAGGTTCAGCGGCCCCAGCGGCGTGGAGCCGCTGAGCGAAGCGCGCACGATCTGGTAGTGCGGGTTGGCCTCCGTGCGCAGGCCGGGCTCGGCAAACACCGATGGGGCACTGCGGCCCGGGCCGGGGAGGTTCTTGCTCCAGCTCAGCTGCCCGAAGGCGCCCCGCTGCGCTGCCTCGTCACGCCAGCTGGCCTGGTAGCTCAATGAGATGGGCCGCAGCACGATGTCGGGCACCAGGCTGGCGCCGCCGGCGGTGCTGGTGACCTGGCTGTCCACGTGCCGAAGGTCCTGGCCGATGGACAGGCGCTGATCCACGGCCCCCCAACGCGGCAGCAGCCGGGTGGCGCGCAGGCTGGCGCTGCTGCCCACGCTGGACAGCAGGTAGTCGCCCGCGCTGGTCTTGACGGTGCCGGAGTCCACGCTGGAGTGCACCAGGCTGACATCCACCAGCCAGCCGGCCGCGTACAGCGGAATACGCGCACTCGCCGAGCCAATGCGCACGGCCTTCTCGTAGCCCGGGGACGTCTGCACTTGCACTGAACCCACGATGTCGCGGTCCAGCAGGTTGCTGTGCTGCGCCGCGGCTGCCACCCGCCACTGGCCCGTGGTGGCGCTGCCTGTGTTGTCGGCTGACAACTGCCCGCTCCAAGCCCCTCGATCGGCCACGCGCAGTACCCCGGTGAGGCTGCCGTCGTCCTCAGTGCGGAAGGTCACCTGCATCTGGCGCCCGGGGTTCTCGTTGGCCAGGCGCAGTGCTTCGGACAAGGAGGTGTCCACGGGCGTGCGCCCCTCCAGCAGCTCGGGCACAGCCCGGCGGATGTTGGCCTCCGAGCGCGCCTTGGCACCCGTGATCTCCACCCGCTTGACCTGCAACTCCTCCACCCGCAGGCGCACGACGCCGGCCTCCAGAGCCTGCTCCGGGACGCTGACCTGCATCGCGGTGATACCGGCCTCGGCGTACAGGTCCCGCAGCGTCTGCAGCGCCTCTTCGATGTCGGAGAACCGCTTGTCGGGGCCGGTCAGCCGGCTCAAGGCCTGTTCCAGGCGCTGGGTGGAGAGCTCCTTGGCGCCTTCCACCTTGAACTGGCTGATGGTGAAGCGAGGGTCGGGGCGTGCGGGGAGTGGAGCACTGGCGGGTGTGCTCATTTGCGCATAGGCGCTCATGCCCGCACCTGTAGCCCATGCCAGACAGAGGGCGCGCAGACCACTCTGCGCACGCGCGCAGGAGATCGCCCGCCGAATGCTCGATAGGCGAAATTTGCCAGTGGCCGCGTAGCTGGTGTTCCCTGTCACCCGTTCTCCATGCTCGGGGGCGCGTTTGTCTTCGGCCCGCCGACATTTCTTTTCATGCAGCGTGGGGTTATTCTCAACTTAACTCCTGCCGATTTCCAACATGACGCCCAAACGTGTTGCTTCCTTGCTATCCGCAGCGGCAACCCTGTGCGTGACGCTCCTGTTGTCCTGGGGGGTGCACACCGGCCAGACGCCTGAACTGTTGCGGCGGCTGGACTTGTGGATCTACGACAGTTGGGTACGCGCCACACTGCCGCCGCAAGGCTCGCCTCAGGGTTCACCCCAGGTCACGGTGCTGGAGCTGGACGAGGCCTCGCTGGAGAAGTTTGGCCAGTGGCCCTGGCCGCGCGACCGGGTGGCCGAGGTGGTGCGGCAGGTGCTGGACACCTACCAGGCCCGGGTGCTGGCCTTTGACATCGTCTTCGCTGAGCCTGACCGCAGTGACGCGGCGGCCATCCGTGAGCGACTGGACAAGGTGCCGCCTTCGGCCGACCCGCAGTTGCGGCGTGAACTCGAGGCCCTGTTACAGAGCCTGGACCGTGACACCGCCTTGGCCAAGATGCTAGAAGGGCGGCCGGTGGTGCTGGGCTACTACTTCAACAACGACGCGACCCTGCGCACGGGAGCGCTGCCCGAGCCCTGGCTGCCGGCCGACATGGCCGCCGAGATGCAGGTCAAGCCGTTGGCTGGCGCGGGCTATGGCGCCAACCTGGAGGCGCTGGTGCAGGCCACCGGCCGCGCCGGGCATTTCAACCCGCATGTGGACCCCGACGGCGTGGCCCGCAGCATCCCGCTGTTGACCGAGCACGAGGGCATGCTCTACCCCTCGCTGAGCCTGAGCGTGCTGACCCTGCTGGCAGGTGACAAGGCGGTGGTGGACTTTGGCCGCGCCACCACGCCGGACGGACGGGATTTCACCGAGAGCCTCACGGTGGGGCCCTACAAGCTGCCGATTGACGAAAAAGCACGGGCGCTGGTGCCCTTCTTTGGCGGACGCGGTTCGCTGCCGGCCGTGCCGGTGGCGGCGGTGCTGGAGGGCAAGGCGGACCCTGCGCTGTTGAAGGGCCGCGTGGTTCTCTTCGGGCCCACGGCCCCGGGCCTGAAAGACTCCCGCGCCACGCCGGTCGACCGTAACCAACCAGGTGTGGAGTTGCACGCTTCGTACCTTCAGGGCGCGCTCACCGGCCAACTGCCCAGCCGCCCGTACTACACCGAGCCGGCTGTGCTGACGACCGTCTGGGTGGTCGGCCTCATCATGCTGCTGGGCGCCCGTGGGCTGCGTCTGGCCTTGTTCTCGTTCGTCTCCGTGACTACGGCAGCCGGGGTGCTGGTGGTGGGCTACGGGATGTGGGCGCAGCACCGCGCCGTGCTGCCCGTGGCCCTGCCGCTGACCCAGATCGCCGTGCTCTTCATGGGGCTGAACCTATTGGGCTACCTGTTCGAGACGCGGACCAGCAACGCGATGAACAAGCTCTTTGGCCAGTACGTGCCGCCCGAGCTGGTGGGCGAGATGAACCAGGACCCGGCGCGCTACACCATGTCGGCGCGCGCTACCGAGCTGACCGTGATGTTTGCCGACGTGCGGGGCTTCACCACCTTGTCAGAGAAGATGGAGCCTGCTGCCCTCGGCGAGCTGATGAACACGCTGCTGACCGAGCTCTCGCGCGTGATCCGTGCCGACCACCTGGGCACCATCGACAAGTACATCGGCGACTGTGTGATGGCTTTCTGGGGCGCCCCCATCGACCGGCCTGACCATGCCGCGGCGGCCACGGCTGCGGCGTTGGACATGCAGAAGGCCCTGACCGCGCTGCTGCCCTCGCTGACCGTGCCCGAGGGCGCGCACATCGCCGTGGGCATCGGCCTGAACACGGGCAAGGCGGTGGTGGGCAACATGGGTTCGGCCTACCGCATGGCCTACACGGTGCTGGGTGACACGGTGAACACCGCCTCGCGCCTGGAGGGGCTGACCAAGGCCTATGGCGCGGCCATCGTGGTGGGTGAGTCGGTGCGGGCTGCGGCGCCTGACGGCTTCCTGTGGTGCGAGCTGGACTGGGTGCGTGTGAAGGGCCGTGACCGGCCGCTGGCCATCCACGAGCCGCTGTGCCGGCTTTCCGAGGCCGACGCCGCTTGGCGCGATCAGATCGCCCGCCACGAGCAGGCGCTGGTGGACTACCGGGGGCGTCGCTTTGAGCAGGCGCTGCGCACCTGGAGTGAGCTGCAGGCGGAGCGGCCCGGCAAGCTCTTCGAACTCTGGGCCGAGCGTGCGCAGACTTATCTTGCCAGCCCGCCGGCCGAGGGCTGGGACGGGGTGTACACCTTCGAGACCAAGTAGGCGGTGGCCGCCGGCGGGTGGCGCTGCGGCCAGGGTTGCCCAGCAGGCTCAAGCCGCTTGAAGGAACAGGAAGCGCCCGCGCCCAGCGTCCTTGGCGCCGTACATGGCGGTGTCGGCCGCCAGCAGCAACTGCTCGAGCGTGCGTCCGTCCTGCGGGGCCATGGCCACACCGATGCTGCTGTCGATGCCCACCGTCTGGCCTGGCCCGATGGCGACGGGCTCGCGCAGGGCCGCCTGCAGCCGCGCCGCCCGTTCCTCCAACACGGCGCGGCTTGGGGCGTCGCCGAAGAGGATGACGAACTCGTCACCGCCCAAACGCGCCACGGTGTCGCCCTCGCGCACCGACTGCGCCAGGCGCCTGGCCACCTCCACCAGCACGGCGTCCCCGGCGGCGTGGCCGTGCACGTCGTTCACGGGCTTGAAACGGTCCAAGTCCAGCAACATCAGCGCGTGGTTTCCGGGCAGATCCAGCACGTCTTGTGCACCCACGGCCAGGCCGGTGCGGTTGGCCAGGCCGGTGAGCGGGTCGGTGCGTGCTTCCTTGGCCAGTGAGGCGGCGCGCGTCTCCAGGCGGGACTGCTCGCGCTGCAACAGGCGTACGCGGCTGCTCAGCGCAATGCCGAAGACCACCAGCTCGGCAGCAACGCCGATCTGCAGGCCGCTGGCCAGCATGAAGGGCGAGTCCAGATGACCCCAGTTCACCATCACCACGGTCAGCACGGAGCTGAACAGCAGCACCTGCCCGGCGATGTACCAGGCCGCCGGCCGGTACCCGCGCGCCAGCACCAGCAATGCCGCCACAAACACCGTGAGCATGCCCGCCAGTGACAGCAGCTCGTTGATGCGCTGGGCCAGGGTGATCTCGCCGCGCAGGCCGTACACCAGGGCCACCACGCTGCCGGCCATGGCCAGCAGGTTGAGCTTGGAGAAGACGGGCGCCTTCTGTGGCAGGTTCAGGAAGCTGCGCGCGAACAGCGCGCCGAACAGGATCCACAGGCTGGGGAAGATCACGTAAGACGCCTCGATGGCGGCCGGCCAGTGGGGGAACAGGTAGCGCGCTCCGTGCCCGTTGAAGCTCACCAGCGTCATCAGCGCGGCGGCGCTGGCCAGCACGTAGTCCACGTAGGTGCGGTCGCGGAAGGAGGCGGCCAGCGCCAGGTTGTAGATCAGCAGGGTCAGCAAGATGCCGTAGGTCACGCCGTCGAACAGGCGCTTGTCCTGGCGCGCGGCCATGTGGTCGGGCAGGTCAAAGGCGGTGATGGTCAGTGGCTGCGAAGTCTTGCTCACCACCCGCAGGTAGGCCACGTACTGCCCTGGGGCGTTCAGCCGCACGCGGAAGGCAAAGCGCTCGCTCTGCAGCGGGCGGCTGGCCCAGGGCTGGTCCAACCCGGTCTTCACGGGCTCGCTCAGTTCCGCGCCGGCCACGTCGAACGGCCCGTGGAATTCCAGGTCGCTGATGCCGGTGGTGCTCATGGCCAGCACCCAGTCGCCTCGGTCGCCTTCCTGTTGCATCACCACCCTGATCCAGTAGGGCCGCTCGTCGTACAGGGTGCGCAATGGCGTCTCTGGCCGGCGGAACGCAGACTGGGTGCTGGCGTCTCGCACTTGGGCAATGCCCAGTTGCCGACTGTCGTCGATGACGTAGGCGACTTGACCTGTCAGGCGCGCACCAGGAGCCAGGGCCTCGATGCGATCGGGCGCCGCAGCCCAGGCCGGGCCGACCAGAGCCCACAGCAGCAGGAGCACAGACCAGGCGATGAGCATGGAGCCGGCCGATCCTGGCTGGGATGCCTGTCGGGGCGCGCCGGGCGCGACTTCGGCCCGGCCGCTGGACGGCTGAACTGACCACCAGAGCTGGTTCATGATCGAACGATTATGGGCCGCGAAGCCCCAAGCCCGGCTTAGGATGGAGGGTCTACACCACCTCGGAGACACCATGGCCCGACTCCAAGCTGCAGAAGCCGCCCACTACCAGCGCGAAGGCTGGGTGATTCCGGAATTTCGACTGCCCGCGCCCCGCGTGGCGGCCATGGTGCAGGCGCTGGAGACGCTGTTGCGCGACAACCCCGGCGTGCGGCCCGAGAAGCTGGTATCGGCCCATGTGGCCGGCGACAACGGCGAGGGCGTGCGCGGCGTGAGCGACTTTCTGGACCTGGCGCGCGACCCCGAGATCGTGGAACTGGTGTCCGACGTGATCGGCGACGACGTCATCCTCTGGGGCTGCCATGTCTTCTGCAAGCCGGCAGGCGAGGGCTACGAGACGCCCTGGCACCAGGACGGCCACTACTGGCCCATCCGTCCGCTGGCCACCTGCACGGCTTGGGTGGCGTTGGAGGAGTCCACGGTGGAGAACGGTTGCCTGCGCGTGATTCCCCGCTCGCACGAGGGCCAGCGCCTGCACGAGCATCTGCATGAGGACCGCACCGACCTGACGCTGAACCAGCGCATGGCCGACGGCACGTTCGACGAATCGCAGGCGGTGGACCTGGAACTGCAACCCGGGCAGATGTCGCTGCATGACGTCTACATGATCCACGGCGCGGCGGCCAACACCTCGGGCAAGCGGCGCACCGGCGTGGCGCTGCGCTACATGCCGGCCACTTCGGTCTTCGAGCGCAACCTCCGGCCGGTGGACGGCAAGACCGGCGTGCCGGTGAACTTTGCGAACCGCCCGCTGTGGCTGGTGCGTGGCGTCGACCGCTCTGGGCGCAACGACTTCGAGGTCGGGCACCGGCGGGGTTGACCGCTTGCGGCGGGCGCGGGGCTCCGTGTTTGGGGCTGCTTGAAGCTTTCCGCAGCCTCCGCTGACGGCCTCAGCGCCGCTCAGGTGGCCCAGCGCCGATCAGGCCCGTGGCCAGGGCCGTGCCCAGCAAGATGACGCTGCCGGCGCCCACCATCACGAGGGTGACGCCCTCACCCAGGAACAGCCACCCCCAGGCCAGCGCAAACAGCGGGATGAGGTAGGCCACGGCCAGCGCCTTGCTCGGGCCCACGCTGGCAATCAACCGGAAGTACAGCCAGTAGGCCAGGCCGGTGCACGCCAGACCGAGCACCGCCACTGCCGCCCATGCGCCGGGGCTGGGCGTGGACGCCGGCCAGGTGGCGGTGGCCGGAAGCGCCAGGGCGAGCCCGGCCACCATCTGGCTGCCTGCTGCCACGGCCATGGGGGGTGCGGTACCCAGGTGGCGTTTGATGAAGTTCACGGAAAAGCCGTAGCACAGGGTGGAGGCCAGGCAGGCCACCACGGCCCAGGCCGCCTGTCCCCAGCCCGCTCCGCTGCGCAGGCCCGCCTGGTCCCAGGCCAGCCATACCACCCCGGCAAAGCCCAGCACGAGCCCCAGCACGCGCGAAGGGCTCAAGCGCTCACCCAGCCAGGCCCAGGCGATCAGCGCGCCCCACAGCGGCGCGGTGGCGTTGAAGATGGCGGCCAGCCCCGTGGAGATCCACAGCAAGGCGTAGCTGTACAGCGCAAACGGCAGGGCGGAGTTCACCACACCCACCACCGCCAGCGGCCCGGCATGGGCGCGCAGGGCATGCCAGTGCCCGCTCATCCAGAGCAGCGGCGCCAGTGCCAGGCTGGCCAGCAGCACGCGGATGGCCGTGACCATCACTGGCCCGAACTCCGGCACGGCCACCCGCATGAAGAGAAACGACGCGCCCCATATCGCCGCCAGCGTCAGCAGTTCCGCGAACTGACGTGCGGTCATGCGGGGGCCGCGCCCTCATGCGCCAGCAGGGCGCGCTTGCGGTCCAGCCCGCCGGCATAACCCGTGAGCGCGCCGCCGCTGCCCAGCACGCGGTGGCAGGGCACGATGAGGCTGACCGGGTTGCGACCGATGGCTGCACCGGCCGCCCGCACGGCCGCAGGCGACCCAGCGGCTGCGGCCATGACGGCGTAGGTGGACGTGGCGCCTGGCGGAATGCTCAGTAGCGCGGCCCACACGGCGCGTTGGAAGGGGGTGCCGCTGGTGAGGTCGAGCGCCGGGGTGGGCTCGCCGTCTGGCGTCCGTGCCCAGTAAGCGCGCAGCCAGCGCGCGGTGGCTTGCAGCATCGGGTGCTGCGGATCTTCGGGCGCCACCAGGGGGCCTGGATGATGTTTCTGGCCGTCGAACCACAACCCCGCCAGGCCCCTGTCCGTGGCGAGGGCGGTCATGGGGCCCAGGGGGGTGGAAAGGCGGGCTTGTGCAGCCTCTGGGGTGGATGCAGGTCGGCTGCGACGTGCTGGAGAGGAAGGCTGGCGTTCAGCGGTCATGGTGTGCAGCGTGGGGGTGTGGGGGCTTGGGGCTTCTGGAGCGCCTGGCCCGTGAGACCCAGGCGATGCTCCAGTGGTTTCAGCAGGATGCACCTGCGGTGTCCGAAGGTGGGCTGAGCAGCGACTGCCAAAGCCGCATGACAGCGTAGGCACGCCAAGGCTTCCAGGCTGCGGACTGGCGCTCGGCGGCACGCGTGTCGCGGGTGTGCAAGGCCTTGAGCAAGGCGATGTCGGTGCTGGGGAAAGCATCAGGCCAGGCCAGGGCCCGCATCGCGATCACCTGCACCGTCCACTCGCCCACGCCGGGCAAGGCGCGAAGGGCATTCAGGGTCGGTTCCAGCGCGGCGCTGCGGTCCAGCACGAGCCTTCCGCTGGCCACCTCCTCGGCCACGGCCTGCAACGCGCGCACGCGCTGGCGCACGATGCCCAGGCGCCCGATCTCCTCGGCGCTGGCCTGGGCCAGTTGCTGCGCCGTGGGGAACAGGTGGGTCAGACCCCGAAGTGGCGTGGCCAAGGGTGACCCGAGGGCACTCACAAGGCGGCCGGTCAGCGTTCGCGCGGCAGCCACCGTGACCTGTTGTCCGAGGATCACGCGCACAGCGGTCTCGAAACCGTCAACGCCAGCGGGCACGCGCACGCCGGGCACCTCGGGCATTGAGGACATTGAAGGCGCGCTGCTTGACCCGGGCAACACGGGCAAGTGCAGACAGGCCAGCACCGGGTCGATGCGGGAGGGGTCTGCGTCCAGGTCCAAGGCCTGCCGCACCCGGGCCAGCAGGGGCCCCAGGGCCCGTTGCAGCGAGGACGACAGGGTGACCTCCACCTCATGCCGTTCAGGATCAAAGCGGGCCGCGATCCATCCGCAGGCGGCCTGTCCCTGGCTGGGCGTGGTCAGCATCAGCGTGCGGTGCCATGTCAGGCCGTCCACGAACTCGACGCCGGTCACCGCACGATCCTCAAGAAAGCGCATGACGCCGGCGATGTCGTAGGGCGGACGGTAGCCGAGCCGGCAGACGAGCGTGTCGTCCGCCATCTCCGCAAGGCCGCTACCCGAAGGGCGTTGCTGGCGCCGCAAGGCACTGGGGTTCAGGCGGTAGTGGCTCAGAAACGTGGCCTGAAGGCGTCTCAAGCTGGCATATCCCGCGGCCTGAGCGACTTCGGCCATGGGCAGACGTGTGTCCGTCAGCAACTGCTTGGCGAGCAGCAGGCGCCTCGTGTCCAAGTAGGCCTTGGGTGACACGCCCATCGTCTGGGCAAACAAGCGCCGCAGATGCCGGTCGGTCACGCCCAGGCGCGCGGCCAAGGTCGCCATGGGCAAAGCACGCCCTGCACTGACGGCCTCGTCGATGAGGGCCGCGGCCGCCGCCCCCAGCGCTTGGGTCGCATCGACCCGCGAAAGTCCTGGGGCGAGTTCCGGTCGGCACCGTAGGCAGGGCCGAAACCCTGCAGCTTCCGCCTCCGCGGCCTGATGGAAGAACCTGCAGTGACGCTGCGCGGGGGTGCGCACCCGGCATACCGGGCGGCAGTAGATGCCGGTGGAGGTGACGCCGATGAAGAGCCGGCCGTCGAAGCGGGCGTCGCGGGCCACCAGCACACGGTAGCGCGGATCGGGTGCCGCCTCTGTGACGATGCGGGTCAAAGCGACGCGCCGAGCGGCCCTGGCGGCATCCTTCGAGTCGTCGGTGGTGACATCGATGGGGCTCTGCATGAAGGGATCATAGGTTTCGCCGGACTGAGCGACTCGCCGCTTTCGGACCTGTGATCCTGCACCGTCTGGTCAGGGTGCCGGTGCTGGCCCCCATCCCGATGGCTCACCCCGCACGGGTCTGCAGCATCATCTGCGCCGCCTTTTCCGCAATCATGACGGCGGCGGCGTTGGTGTTGCCGGAGACCAGGGTGGGCATGATGGAGCAGTCGGCCACGCGCAGGCCTTCCAGGCCATGCACCCGGAGTTGGTCATCCACCACGGCCCCGGCGTCAGCACCCATGCGGCAGGTGCCGCTCGGGTGGAAGATGGTGGCGCCGCTGGCGCGGCAGAAAGCCAGCAGTTCCTCGTCGCTGGCGGCCTGCGGCCCGGGCTTGAGCTCCTGCTTGACGTAGGGCCGCATGGACGGTGACGCAGCGATGGCCCGCGCAGCGCGCACGGCGGCCACGGCCGTGCGCCGGTCCAGATCGGTGGACAGGTAGTTGGGCTGCATGGACGGCGGCTCGAAAGGGTTGGTCGAGCGGATCTGCACCCGGCCTCGGGACGTGGGGCGCAGCTGGCATACCGACAGCGTGAACCCGGGGAAGGGGTGGGGCCGGCCGCCCGCCATGTCGGCCGACAAGGTGGCCACGTGGAACTGGATGTCGGGCCGGTCAGACTCCTCGGGCAAGGCCCGCATGAAGCAGCCACCCTGGTTGATGCCCACTGCCAGCGGGCCGCTGCGTTGCAGCAGCCATTGCAGACCGATGCGGGCGCGACCGAGCCATGAGTTCAGCTCGTCATTGGTGGTGATGGGCTTGGTGCAGGCGTGGATCAGCCTGAACTGCAGGTGGTCCTGCAGGTTCTCGCCCACACCCGGCAAGGCGTGCCGCACGGGGATGCCCAGGCGCTCCAGCAACTCGGGTGAGCCGATGCCCGAGAGCTGCATCAACTGGGGCGACTGCAGTGCGCCAGCGCTGAGCACCACCTCGCCGTCGCAGTGGGCCACGTGGTCCTGGCCGTGCTGGCGGTAGCGCACGCCCACCACCCGGGTGCCCTCCAGCACCAGGCCGGTGGCCTGGGCGTGGCACTCCACGCGCAGGTTGGGCCTGCTGCGGGCCGGTTTGAGAAAACCCTCTGCCGTGCTGCAGCGCCAGCCCTTGTGCGTGGTGAGCTGGTAGTAGCCGGCACCTTCCTGCGTGGCGCCGTTGAAGTCTTCGTTGCGCGGCACACCGATATCGCCCGCGCCGGCGATGAAGGCCTCGATGAGTTCGTGCCGCGCCCCGATGTCAGAGACCCGCAGCGGCCCTTGGTCACCGTGGAAGGGGCTGGCACCGCGCTGGTTGGCCTCTGACCGGATGAACAGCGGCAACACGTCGTCAAAGCCCCAACCTCGGTTGCCGAGCGCCGCCCAGTGGTCGAAGTCCTCGCGCTGGCCGCGGATGTAGATCAGCCCGTTGATCGAGCTGGACCCGCCCAGCGTCTTGCCCCGTGGCCAGTAGATGCGCCGGCCGTCCATGCCCGGATCGGGATCCGTTTCGAAGCACCAGTTCACGCGCTTGTCCCACATCGTCTTGCCGTAGCCGATGGGAATGTGGATCCACAGGAAGCGGTCGGGCGGACCGGCCTCGAGCAGCAGCACCTTGCGCTGTGGGTCCTCGCTCAGCCGCGCGGCGAGCACGCAGCCGGAGGATCCGGCACCGACGATCACATGGTCATAACGGGTCATGGCGAGGGGGTGGGCTGCGGGGGGCACTTGGGTGCGAGGAGGCTCACGTCTGCATTCTCTGCCGGCATGCAGTGTTGGCCTGCGTTGCAAGTGTGGTGTCGTGGGCGTGAGAAGCTGACGGGCCCGCAATCTGATGGTTCACAGTTGGCAGCTCTTCGCTGCGCACCGACATCTCGGCTGTATGCGCGATCTCTAGAATCCCTTCAACCCACCATGGCAAAGTTGAGCGATGCAAGTCCACTCCTCCATCTTCAAGGCTTATGACATCCGCGGCATCGTCGGGCAGACGATTGATGCCACCTTTGCCGAGCACCTGGGCCGCGCCTTCGGCAGCGAGGCGGTGGCTGCGGGCGAGAAGGCCGTGGCTGTCGGCAGAGACGGGCGGCTGTCCGGCCCGAAGCTGGCCGCGGCGCTGATCAAGGGCCTGAAGTCCACCGGGCTGGACGTGGTGGACCTGGGCGCGGTGACGACGCCGATGCTGTACTACGTGGCCGCCACGCGGGGCGCGCACGGCTGCACCTCGGGCATCCAGGTCACGGGCAGTCACAACCCCAAGGACTACAACGGCTTCAAGATGGTGCTGGCCGGCCGCGCCATCTATGGCGACGATATCCAGACTCGGCGCCAGCGCATCGAAGCCGAGGATTACGTCATGCGCCGCGGCCGCAGCGCTGCGATGGACAACGGGGCCGAGTACACGGCGCGCATCGCGGGGGACGGCAAGCAGGCGCGGCCCAAGAAGATCGTGGTGGATTCGGGCAACGGCATCCCGGGCGCCTCGGCGCCGGGCGTGCTGCGCGCGCTAGGCTGCGCCGTGGACGAGATGTACTCTGAGGTGGACGGCGACTTCCCCAACCACCACCCGGACCCGAGCAAGCCCGAAAACCTGGCCGAGTTGATCCAGCGCGTGAAGACCACCGACGCCGAGCTGGGTCTGGCCTTCGACGGCGACGGCGACCGTCTGGGCATCGTCACCAAGCAGGGGCACATCATCTACCCCGACCGGCAGTTGATGCTGATCGCAACAGACATCCTGAAGCGCCAGAAGGGCGCCACGGTGATCTACGACGTCAAGTGCAGCCAGCGCCTGCCCGTGGCCATCCGCAAGGCAGGCGGT